>NZ_JARGEE010000279.1:0-12183 GCF_033794485.1 Streptomyces sp. MB09-02B | reverse complement strand
GGATGTAAGGCCGGGGGGGGGGCCGGTGGCCGGGGCGCCCCGACCGCCTGCTCAGCGGTCCGGGCGCCCCGACCGTCCGCTCAGCGGCGGCGGCCCCGACGCACCTTCAGCTCCTCGAACCGGGGCGCGTCGCCGTCCTGGATCCGCTGCCAGGTCCTGCGGTACAGCTCGGCGGCCGGTTCGGACGGCACGATCACGCCGAACGTCGCGTGCTCGGCGTTCATCAGGCCGGCGAACAGCGGCAGCTTCCACCGCTCCAGCGGCAGCCTCGGCGCCTTCGGGTCGACCCAGGCGCCCGGCAGGAAGAGCGAACGCCCGGCCCTGGCACGGCTGGCCTCCACCACCAGCTCGCCCCCGGCCAGTTCGGCACGGGCCGCCTTGAGCCGGGCCGGCTTCCACCCCGTCCAGCGGGCCGTCATGCGGTCCGTCGGGTCGGGCATGGCGAGCAGCATCAGATACAGCGTGGCGGCGTCCTCGCCGATGCCGTACTCCTTCGCCACCTCGGTCACCAGCTCGGGCACCGAACGGCTCGGGTCCTGCGGCCACCAGGTGCCGTCCTTGCCGCGCTCGCCCGCCACCGGGTCGCCCGGGTCGGCCAGCAGCGCGGCGTACGGGGCGGAACGGGCCAGCCGTAGCGCCACCTCGGCAGCGTAGGGCCGCTGGTCGTCGATGCGCAGCGCCGGCAGGTACGGGTCTTCGCCGGCCTCGTCGAGCAGCGCGACCCGGATGCCCGGCGCCGGCTGGTCGTCCTGGGTGGCCAGGACGACGGCGCCGTACCGCTCGAAGCCCTCGCCGACCTCGGTCGGGGTGCCCGCGGTCTTCCGGAACTGCGGGAGGCCGATGTACCGCCCGAGGTCCAGTACGAGCCCGGGGTGGGCGAGGCGCTCGCGTACGGCGGTGAGCGCGGCGGGCAGCGCGGCCCGCAGCGGATCGCCGGCGGGCAGCCGGTGGGCCAGCCAGGCGGCCAGGCCCACCGAGCCGACGAGGGTGTCGGCGGTGAACCCGACCGCGTCGTCGTCGACGGGCCGGACCCGGTCACCCTTGACCGCCCACTGCAGGTCCCGGGTGAGGCGGGCTTCACCGGCCGGGTGGAGCAGCGCGGGCAGGGCGCTCCGCAGCTCCCACGGGGAGTGCTTGACCGCGCGGGTCGCGTCGGCGATCAGTTCCTCGGGGATCGCCGTCCGCCTGCCCACCCTGCTGTTCCAGACCTCGGCCGCGGCGGCCACGTCCGGGCCCTCGGTCCACAGCCGGGCGGGCTCGGTGGGCAGTAGCGCGGCCACCACGGCGGCGCGGATCTCGCCGTCGACGGCCCGCAGTTCGTCCTTGGCGACGGCGGCGGGAGCCAGTTTCACCCCGATGGCATCGCGGGCCTCCGTGGACAGGAACACCCGCTGGTAGACGTCGACCTGGGGGAGTCCGGCGACGATCAGCCGGGCCATCGTCCCGGTGACCCCGGTGCGACGCGCGAACTCCTCGGCGGCTTCCGGGAACCAGGGGGCCGGGCCGCGCGCGGCCAGCTCCGCGAGGAACGCGCCGAGCCGGGCCGCATGCGCCGGTCCCGCCAGGGGGCAGGACTCGTGGAGCGTGTAGGGCTCCGGGGTCTCGAAGCGTCCCGTCGGGTCGTGGAAGAAGCCGGTGAAGACGGCGCCGTCGTCGTCGAGGGAGAGGCGTCCCACGATCGCGAGGAAGGCGTCGTCGCCCAGCGGCAGCAGGCCGTTCCATGTGCCGGCGCGCCATTCGCCCGCCGGGGTGCGCAACTGATCGGGCCTGAGGCCCAGTATCACCGCGCGCCACCGCTCGGACTCGGCACCGATGCCCAGCCCCAGCGCCGCGAACCGGTCGAGCAGGGCGCGCAGCGCCTCCCGGTGCTCTTCCGGGGTGGTGGGGGCCACGGCCCGGAAGACGATGGCGCTCGTGCGGTCGGCCAGCGACCACAGATCCGGTCGTCCGCTCGGCAGTTCGGTCCCGTCGAGGTGGAGGCGGACCGCCGCTCCCTTCGGTGCGGTGGTGGCGGGGAGGAGTCCGGCGGCCCTGCTCATCACCCGCAGCGAGCGGAAGACGGTGTCGGCCTCCTCGTCGCGGTTCCACCAGTGGTGGGGCGGCTCACCGAGCCCGCTCAGGGCGCTCTGGAGGACGGTGTCGGCGGGGCCCGCGGGTCCCTCCGGCTCGTCCACTCCCTCGTCCAGCGCCCGGGTGAGGCGGGACGCCGCCGCGTCGAGGACGGCCTGCTGCCCGGCGGCGTGGCGGACGACTCCGGCGATGCCCGCCACGAGGGCGTCATGGGTGACCGGCAGGAGCGCGCGGATCGCGTCGGGCAGGGCGTCCTTGTCCTCCTGCGCGGCGGCGGCCAGCAGGGCCGTCGACGTGGTCGCGTCGATGCGGCGCAGCGCGGCCGAGCCCTCCGGATCGCGGGCTGTCATGCACTCCCAGAACTGCACCGGCGGCAGCAGGAGCGTGCCCTCGCCGTAGACGCCCGGGGTGCGGTCCGTCTTCGCGACGGAGGTGACGACGCCGTCGGTGTCGACGATCTCCAGCTGCCAGCCGTTGCGGACCACGGCACGGGCCCGGTCGTCGCCCGGGAACACGACGAGCGCGGACGGCCGGCCCTTGCCGACGGGCAGGGTGACGGTGTGTCCGGCCAGGTCCTGCGTGCGGTAGGAGCCGTCGGGCAGCCGGACCGTGCGGAGGCCGACCACGCCGTCCACGGGTGCGGAGGCCGGCGCGTGGCCGACGGTCGGGGAGGGGCCGAGCCAGCCGCTGTCGTAGACGCTGCCGTCGGGAGCGTCGCGCAGCGCGTCGGCGAGGAAGGCGGGCATGCTCCTCCGCCCGCGCTTGTTCGTCGCCGGGTCGTACTCGTGGAACCCGTGGGTCTCCCGCTCGCCGTCCGCGTGCCAGACCCAGTACGAGGCACCGTCGAACAGCAGCCACCGCTCGTCGGGGACCGTGGTGTCCCCGGCGTGCAGCACCCCCGCTCCGGTGGCCCGGCCGCCGCCCGGCAGGGGCAGGGTGAGCTTCAGGTCGGCCTTGTACCAGTCCATCTCGGTGCCCCGGGTGCCGCCCGGGCCCTCCATGGTCCGGGGGCTGTCGGCGCGGGTGTGCCAGTACCCGCGCAGGCCGTTGTCGCGGGACCGCCAGTAGACGAGCAGCTCGCCGTCCACGTGGTGGAAGCCCGGGTCGCCCCACCTGTCGTTCGCGGGGACGCGCAGGTCGTGGGTGAGGAGGGTGCCCTCCGCGCCGATCACCCGGGCCTGTGCGGCGCCCGCCACGACGAGGTGCGGCCAGGCGTCGGCGACGATGATGTCCTCGACGTCGTTCTTCGGGACGAGCGTGGCGGTCGCGTCCTCCCAGGCGGGCCAGCCCAGTTCGTCGAAGAGCCCGGCGCGCAGCGTGCGTGACAGCACCGGCGCCAGGTCGGTGGAGACGGCGGCGCGCACCTCGTCCTCGGCGAGCGCCAGCGCCTCGGCGGGCAGCCACTTCAGCCGGGCGAGGGCGTCGGGCAGCTGGGGCAGACCCACGGCGGCGAACCGCCGGACGACCCCGCGCACCCACTCGGCCAGCAGCGGTCGCCCGCCCGGCGACGCGGCCAGCACACGGATCGCGCGCCGCCCCTGGTCGTCGTCGCCGAACCGGTCCGCGCCCCGCCGGAAGGCCTCGTGGAAACGGGAGTCGGCGGCCAGCGACAGCAGCTCGCGGTGCCCTTCGCCCGGCGCCCACTGCTCCAGCGGCAGCGCCCCGTCCTTCGCCGGGGCGGCCACCGGCACGTCCAGGGACAGCAGCAGATCCATCAGATCGACGTCGTGTGTGACCCGCAACTCGTGTCCGGCGGTGGCGAGTTCGGTGCGCAGCCGGTCTGCCGTCCGCTCGATCAGCGGATACAGCTCGGGCATCCGGGTGGAGCCGCGCCAGGACCGCGCCCGCTCACGGTAGGTCAGGAACCGCTCCAGCCAGCCCGCGGTGCCGTCGTGCGGACGCTGCTCCTCGGGCAGGGAGCCGTCCCACAGCCCGGCCGTGGCGCCGGAGGCCTCCAGCATGTCCAGCCACATCGCGGGCATGTCGTCGTCGTGGGACGAGGGGAGCGTGTCCAGCAGGGTGCCCCGCACCTTCGGCTCCCGCGCCGCCAGCGCCACCAGCGCCGTACGGTGGCCCTTCCACCAGCCCGCCGCCGCGCGCAGCGTCGACGGCAGGACCAGCAGTTCGGCCAGATAGTCCTGTTCGGTCAGGTCCGCGTCCCGGCCGGCGGCCCGCGCCAGCCGACGCAGGTCGTTCGCCATCTGCGCCGAGGGCGGCAGACCGCCCGCCGTGCGGCGCAGGCACAGCTTGGTGAAGCGCCGCAGCGCCTCCCCGGCCGGGACCCGCCCGGCCAGCTCCTTCGCGTACGCCGACAGCACCTTCACCGGGAGCGCGCCGGCCAGCGCGAACTCCAGGAACACGGCGTCGAGCCGCTCCTCCTCCACGACCAGCCCGTGCTCCGCCTCGGCCTTGCGGGCGCGGGTGAACAACTGGGCCGCGTACGTGGCGTTCTCCTCGGCGAGGAAGACCCGTCCGGCCTGTTCGAAGAAGGTCGGCAGGAAGTGCGGCACCGACGCCGCCAGCCGCTCGCCGAGCTCCAGATAGGCGTCCATGGCCGTCTTGGGCTTGGACTTCGCCTGCCGGGCCGCCTTCTCCAGGTCCGGCACGATGCCCAGCGCGTGGTGCCCGTCCTCCGGGTGGTGCACCAGCACCCACTCGGGGAAGCCCAGCGACTGCCGCAGCCCCAGCCCCACGACCGCCGGCTCCGCGTCCTGCTCCAGGCCCAGGAACCCGGCGGCCAGATCCTCCGCGGCGCCCAGCTCCCCGGCGACCAGCCGCACCACCACCCGGTCGTCCAGGCCCGGATGACGGTACGTCCGCGCCGTCAGCGGCACCGCCTGTTCCCCGGCCCCCTCGGTGTCCGGCGGCAGCACCCCTCCCGCCGCCAGCAGCTCCCCGTACGACACCTCAGTCCCCCCGCTCATGCGTCCTTGCCCTCCTCGATCACGCGCCCTGCGTACAGCGCCGCGGCCATCCGCATCCCCTCGGACCACGCCACCGGACCCACCTCGCCGAGCGGCAGGGCGTGCCCGTCCTGGTCCTGCCAGGTGAGGCTGCCGGTCTCCGCCTCCTCGTCCCAGTACGGCTCCCCGATCCACACGCAGGCCTCGACGGTGCGCTCACCGTCCCGGACCCGGGCGGTGGCGTACCCGCCCGAGACGCGGTACCCCAGGGACGTGGCGCGCGCGGCGAGCGCGAAGCGGGAGCGGTACCGGCCGCCGGTGAACTCCCGTACCTGGGTGGCCTTGGCGGCCAGGCCGTCCGGGCGCCGCCAGGTGGCCCGGTGTATCTGCTCGACGCGCTGGACGATGCCGAGCTCCGCCGCGAACTCCCGGATGTCGTCGAGGTCCGGCAGCAGCACCGGGTGCGGCAGGGTCACCGTGCGCGGGGAGAGACGGACCGTCTCACCGTCCAGGTTCACCACCCGCAGCTCGCCGGTGTCGGTGGCGCCCCGCAGGAAGCCCACCTCGTCCGGGTTGTCACCGACCACCGCGAGGTCGCGCAGCGCGGCCTGCCACGCCTCGTCCGGCCACACCCGGGCCAGCAGACCGGTGGGTACGGGCAGTGACGACACCATCCAGGCGTCCACCTGCGCGACGCACGCCGTGGCGTGCCGATCCAGCCACTCGGCGAACCGGCGCAGCCGGTCCACCTCGGGGTGGTCCTTCAGCGCCTTGGGCAATGACTTCAACTGCCGTCCCGCCGCACGGCCCGAGGTGGCTCGTGCGGCCACCCGCCCCTCCACAAGAGCGACTTCGTACGCGTCGCCCGCCGACAGCCAACCCACGAACCCCAGCCCCTAGCGTCAATTACACAAGAAGAAAGCACAGTTCAGCCGGGGAATCCCGGCCCAAGTGCGACCATGTGCGGAACGCTAGCGGCAGCCACTGACAATCGGTCCGGCGCCTCCCCGTGAGGCCCCCTCCGGCACGCCGGGACGTCCGACGGCGCAAGGGGCACGCGAGGCGATCCCTCCGGCGTCCGGCAAGCCAATCGAAGCGAACAAGGCAGGCGCATCCGTAGACCTACGTAACCGGAGTACGTATTACCGGCCAGTCGCCGTAGGCGCCGCAGCGGGGCCGTCGCGCGTCTGTCGCGCGTCTGTCGCGCTCACCCTCCGCAGTGACGCGCGCCCAGGTCGATGTCCGCGCTGGGGGGCGCCGATCGTCCGACGGGCGGCGCCCACCGGTGTCGGTCAGTCGCACCGTCCGGCCGCGCGCAGCGTGCGATACGCGCCAATGCCGCACGGATGCCGTCCCGCCCGCATCACGGTCCGAACCGGTGACACCAGCCCCGCCCGTACCCGCTGTCACATGGCGATCACCGTGCGCTGATGTGGGCTCCGGGGCGGCCGTCACGGGTCCACCGCATCACCTTCACGCGGCGCGCACTTCCGGCCGGGCCGCAGTCGGCCGCCGCCCGTCGGGGCAGACGGTGCGCCCGCCGGATGCCTAGCCTTCCGGCCCATGCGATCACCACTGATGAGACGCTTCGGCCTCGGTGCCGTACTCGCCCTCGCCCTCGCCGTGTTCGGCACGGCCCCCGGCGCGAGCGCGGCCGCCCCGGCCCCCGCGGAGCTGACGTTCGCCACCGACAGCGCCACCACCACGCCCGGCGGCACGGTCGACCTGTCGATGACGATCACGAACAACCACACCTACGACGTCTGGTTCATTTACCAGACCATCGAGCCCACCTGGCTGACCAACCAGCGCCCGGACCTGAAGTACTCCTTCACCGGCTGCAGCCTCGCCACGGCCGCCGGCGCCACCCCCTGTGGCGGGACCGGTCCCGCCAACCTCGGTACCAACTACGGCGCCACGATCCCGCCCGGCCAGAGCCGCACCGTCACGCTGACGCTGCAGGTCGCCGGTGACTCGGGCTGCAACGGGAACATCGGCTTCTACTCGTACTACTACGCCGAGTTCAGCGACAGCGCCAACGTCAGCGGCGGTCCGGTCTTCACGCCCGAGACCCGGGTGCTCTGCGCCTGACGGCTCGTCGACGAGGTGGGCGGTCGTGACGGAAGTGACCTGAAATGATCTGCGATCAGGCTTCCGTCATGGTCTGGACCACTGGCGAACGATCCGGCGGAGCCGGACGGTCCGCCGATGCGCCCCGCAGGGCCCGGACCAGCGCGCCGGGCCCTCGCGGTCGCCGTGCGCCCCGTGCGGGGGTGGATGAGAAAACGTTCAATTCGGTTCCAGGTTCGCCCACTTGGACACCTGCGCTTTTCCGTCATGTTTCACAGCATGGCCACGAAAGCCACACACAGACACCACTATGTGACGCGACAGATGCGTCGACGACCGGGTTCAGAGGGGGACGCCGGCGTCACGCAAGGGGGTGCGTCCGCTCCGGAGAGGCGTGCTCACCCCTGCCCGGGGAGGGGACTTCACCGCATGAAGCGGACTTCACGCACCACCGTGCTCACGGTGGGCGCGCTCATCGCCGTGCTCGGCCTGCCGGCCGGACCGGTCCACGCCGACGACACCACGCCCCGCGTCGATCTGCGGGTCCTGGTGGTCAGCGACGGCGGCCCGTCCACCGACGCGATAGCCGCCGAACTCACCACCGCCGGCACTCCGTACACCGAGATCGATCTGACCAGCGCCGACCGGCCGGTCATCGAGGCGGGCTTCCTCGCGGACACCGTCGACGGCCGCCCGCGCGCCAGGTACCAGGCGGTCGTGCTGCCCAACGACAACCCGTTCCCGGCCGGTTCCGCCGAGATGACGGCGCTCGCGGAGTACGAGCGGACGTACGCGATCCCCCAGGTCGACGCCTACACCTACGCGCGTCCGGAAGCCGGTTTGCAGTACCCGGTCCACGGCGGTTACTCCGGCAGCCTCGACGGTGCCGAGGCCCGGGTGACCGACGCCGGGAAGGCGGGCCCCTTCGGCTACCTCGACGGCGCGGTTCCCTTCGAGGACAACGACCCCGCCGTCGGCGAGAGTTACGCCTACCTGTCGAGACCGGTGACGGGCGCCGACTTCACGTCCTACGTCGACGCGGAGATCCCCGGCCGGTCCACGCGCGGCACCCTGGTCGGCGAGTACCGGCACGACGGGCGGCGTGAACTCGTCGTCACGTTCGTCTACAACCAGTACCAGCAGCAGTTCCGGCTGCTGGCCCGCGGCATCGTGGAGTGGATGACCGGCGGGGTGCACCTGGGCGCCTCCCGCAACTACTTCGCCGTGCACGTCGACGACGTGTTCGCCGCCGACGACCGCTGGAACACCGAGCTCAACTGCACCCCCGGCGACGTCGACTGCGCCGACCCGAACGTCGAGCCCGACCCCATCCGCATGACACCGGACGACGTCGACCACGCCGCCGCCTGGCAGACCGAGAAGGACTTCACGCTCGACCTCGCCTACAACGGCGCCGGCAGCGTCGACCACCGCGAGGACAACAACGGAGACGACGCCCTCACCGACCGGTTCATCGCGGAGCGCAACCGCTTCCGCTGGATCAACCACACCTACTCGCACCCCTTCCTCGGCTGCGTCCAGGACACCAGCGTGGTCCCCTGGAGATGCGCGACCGAGGCCGACGGATCCACCCGCTGGGTGAGCCGCGACGACATCTCCGACGAGATCGCCACCAACCGCGTCTGGGGCGAGAGGGCCGGACTCCCTCTGGAGAACGGCGAGTTGGTCACCGGCGAGCACTCCGGCATGAAGGTGCTGCCGCAACAGCCCGAGGACAACCCCAACCTGGCGCTCGCCCTCGACGACAACGACATCACCTGGCTCGGCTCCGACAACTCCCGCGAGCCCGCTCAGCGGCAGGTCGGCCCCGCCACCACCGTGCCCCGCCACCCGATGAACGTCTTCTACAACGCGGGCCGGGCCGCCGAGCAGGTCGACGAGTACAACTGGATCTACACCAGCCGCGCCCAGGGCGGCAGCGGCATCTGCGAGGACAACCCCGCCACCACCACCTGCCTCACGGCACCGCTGGACCCGGCCACCGGCTACGCGGAGGTCATCGTGCCGCTGGAGAAGCGGATCGCCCTCGGCCACGTCCTCGCGGGCGACCCCAAGCCGCACTTCATCCACCAGTCGAACCTGGCCGAGGACCGCATCGCCTACCCGGTGCTCGACGGTGTCCTCGACGGCTACGCGGCCCTGTTCGCCGAGAACACCCCCGTGGTCAACCTGCGGATGAAGGACATCGGCGCCGAACTGCACCGCAGGGCCGCCTGGCAGGCCGCGCTCCAGGCCGGCGACGTGACCGCCCACCGCATCGGCGACACCGTCACCGTCGAGGCACCGGACGGCGTCGCGGTCACCGTCACCGTGCCCACCGGCACCACCCTCGCCGGCTCTGCCTTCGGCGACGCCTACGCGGGCGCGGTCTCCGGCTGGACCCCCTCCACGGGCGCTCCCCTCTCCCTCGCCCTGCCCACGCCCCCCGACCCCTCGGCCGCCGACATCTCCGAGCCCGTCGAGGCCACGGCTCCCGCGCCGGACACCCGTGTCCCCGCGGGCGTGAGCGAGAGAGTGCCGTACACGGCGGACACCGACACGGCGGACAAGGGCGCCGCGGACACCGGCACGGCGGACCCCGACACCGCCGGTACGGACACCGCAGACACCGACACCGCGGACGACTGACCCGCGGCACCCGCCCATCGAGCCGTCCCGGCCGCGCCACCCGCGGCCGGGAACGGCGGGAACCACCCCTCACCACGGCCGTGGAGCACACCGATGCCCGTTCCTCCCGACGCGCGCCGACTCGGCGCGGCGCGCGTCACCCTCCTCACCGAAGGCACCTATCCCCACAGTCACGGCGGCGTCAGCGTCTGGTGCGACCAACTCGTCCAGGGCATGCCGGACCTCGACTTCGACGTCATCGCCGTGACCGGCACCGGACGCGAACCCCTCGTCTGGGACCTGCCCGCCCACGTCTGTCGTGTGCTGTCCGTCCCCATGTGGGGCGACCCGCCCGAGGGCCGTGCGCCCCGGGGCCGCGCCCGTCACCGCCTCACCACCGCCTACGAACGGTTCCTCACCGCCCTGCTCGACCCGGGCGCCGAGGACGGCTTCGCGCCCGCCCTGTACGAACTGGCCCGGGCCGCGGCCGACGGCACACTCAGCCCCTTCCTGCGCTCGGACCGGGCGATCGCCCAGCTCACCGCCGTCTGGAACCGCCCGGGCCTCGCCGTCCGCGAGGCGCGGCCCACCCTGCACGACGCGCTCACCGCGACCTCCCTGCTCGAACACGCCCTGCGCCCGCTCGCCGCGCCGCCGCCCGAGACCGGCGTCGCGCACGCGGTGAGCGGTGGCGTCGCCGTCCTCCCGGGCCTCGCCGCCCTCGAACGGCACGGCGTCCCCCTGCTGTTGACCGAACACGGCGTCTATCTGCGCGAGCGCTACCTCGGCTACCGCACCGCCCCCTACCGCTGGCCCGTCAAGGCGGTCGTCCTCGGCTTCTTCCGCCTGCTCGCCGAGGAGACCTACCGCAGGGCCGCCCTGATCACCCCGGGCAACCGCTACAACCGGCTCTGGGAGGAACAGGGCGGCGCCGACCCCGAGTCGATCCGCACGGTCTACAACGGCGTCGACCCCGCCGCGTTCCCGCCCGCCGGTCCCGAGCCGCAGACGCTCACCCTCAGCTGGGCCGGCCGCGTCGACCCCATCAAGGACCTGGAGACCCTCATCCGGGCGTTCGCCCTCGTCAGGGCCGAACTCCCGGACGCGCGGCTGCGGTTGTTCGGCGGTACACCGCGCGGCGGCGAGGCCTACCGGGAGCGCTGCGAGGCCCTCTCCGCCGAGCTGGGCCACGGCGACGCCGTCACCTTCGAGGGCCGCGTCGACGACATCAAGGACGCCTACGCGGCAGGCAACGTCGTCATGCTCTCCAGCATCAGCGAAGGCTTCCCGTTCACCCTCATCGAGGCCATGTCCTGCGGGCGGGCCACCGTCTCCACCGACGTGGGCGGTGTGCGCGAGGCCGTCGGCGACACCGGGCTCGTGGTGCCACCGCGCGACCCGGAGGCGATGGCGAGGGCCGCGGTGGAGCTGCTCGGAGACCCGGCGCGCCGCCGGGCCATGGGGGAGGCGGCCAGGCTCCGGGTGATCGAACAGTTCACCCTCCGCCGCACCATCGACACCTTCCGCTCCATCTACCTCGAACTGCCCACGCTGGAGCTGCGGCCGACGACCGTCGGGATCCCGGCGCCCGCGCCCGCCCCGATCAGCACGGTGGCCGGATGAGCGGCCCCCTGTCACTCGAACCCGGCGGCGTCGAACAGGACACCCTCGCCATCCGGCTGGCCGACCGGCGCCGCCCGCGCCGCCGCCCCAGCTGGGCCCTCGGCGACGACACCACCCTCACCATCCGGCTCCCGCACCAGGGCCCGGACGAGGACGCCGTCAACGAACTCGCCGCCGAACTGGCCGACCGAGTCGGCCCGGCCGTCCACCCGTACGAAGTGGCCGCCCTGCTGGAGGCGGAGGGCCTGTCCGCCTCCCTCATCAGGGAACGCTACGGCCACCCGAACCTCTTCTCGCTGGCCTCGGCGCTCTACGAACGGGTGCCCCGGACCTTCCCGGAACCGGCCGCGACCGCCGACCCCTGGCGCCCGGACACCGTGCGCTGCCTGCTGCGGGGCTTTCTCTTCGCCCTGCCCGGCCTCGCCTATCTGCTGACCGCCCCGCTGTGGAACCCCGGCGCACACGCCCCGGCCCTCATCGTGGCGGGACTCGTCGCCTGGGCCTGGGGCCAGGCCCTCGGCCACCGCGCCCACCTGCGGCTGTCGACCGGGCGGTACGAGGCGGGCCGCACGCTCCTCACCGGCGCCCCCCTCGGGGCGCTCGTCGCCACGGCGATCGCGGCACTGCCCGCCGACGGCGGCCCGGTGACCCTGGTGGCGGCCGCCCAGTCCCTGTACCTGGGGGCGGCCGGCGTCCTGCTGGTCCTCGGCCGGGAGCGCCAACTGCTCGCCGCGCTCAGCCCGTTGGTCGCCGGAGCCGCCGTCCTGCCCTGGTGGGAACCGGGTCCCTGGCTCCGCACCGGACTGCCCGTGCTCGCGCTGCTCGCTACCCTCGCCGTCACCGGCCTGACCCTGCGTGCCGTCCTCGCCACCCCCGCCGTCCTGGACGC
>NZ_JARGEE010000278.1:0-12189 GCF_033794485.1 Streptomyces sp. MB09-02B | reverse complement strand
CGCACGATCCACCCCACCCGCGCCGACCGCTCCACCGCCCTCATCAACGGCGTCAGCAGAGCCATGGCCAGCGGCGACAGCAACAACGCGACCGCGGTCCCGAGCGCGAACCCGCCGATCACATCGGTCGGATAGTGCACACCCATGTACACCCGGATGAACCCGCCCAGCAGCCCGATGACCAGCCCGACCATCCCGAACTTCCGGTTGGCGACGAACAGCCCCACCGCCATCGCCATGATCAGCGTCGCGTGATCGCTCACGAACGAGTAGTCCGTCTTGCCGGAGACCAGCACCTCCAGCCCCTCATGATCGAGGAAGGGCCGGGGTCGCTCCACGAACCCGCGTATCGGCACGTTCACCAGCACGGCGACCCCGGCGGCGAGCGGCGCCCACACCAACGCGGCCACCGACGAGGCGGCATCCTCGCCGCCCCGCTTCCGCACGCCCCACCAGCACCACAGGATCAGCAGCACCATCGCGAAGAGGAGCCCGTACTCCCCCACGAACTCCATCACCCGGTCCAGCCAGTGCGGCGCGTCCTTGGCCAGACCATTGATGTCGTACAGCAGCTCGACGTCGGGATTCGATCCGGATTCAGCGGCCAGTGAGGTAGCGGCATGCGCGGCGAGTCCAGCCATCGTGCTGCGGCCCTTTCGTCATCGTTCTCGCGACCGCACCCGTACGTGCGCCGCGCTTTGCCACCCCCGTGGTGTCGTAGTGCTTCCGCATGAGCGTCAACGCGCTACGTCAAATAGGAACGCACACTCCTTCTCAATGCGTTCCACCCTCCACTGAATGATCACTCAGACGTTATCGAAGAGAGACACGTCTGCGCAGCTCAGGGCAGTGGTTCACGGAGAATTACGGCGGTGTCAGACCGTCGTGGGCAGCGCTTTCGCGCCATCTTCGGTGACCCGGGTCGCACCAAAGTAGTCGGGGGTGTCAATCGGGTCGAATCGGATGACCGCTCCCGTTCGCGGCGCGTCGATCATGTATCCGCCCCCCACATAAATCCCGACGTGCCGAATGGCCCGCGAGTTGGTGAGGTCGTCGGAGAAGAACACCAGATCCCCGGGCAGCAGCTCGTCGCGCGAGGGGTGCGGCCCTGCGTTGTACTGATCGTTCGCGACCCGCGGCAGGGTGATCCCCACACTGTCGTACGCGGCCTGCGTCAGTCCCGAGCAGTCGAAGCGTCCGCCCTGCTCAGCGGTACCGGTGCCGCCCCACAGATACAGCGTCCCGAGCTTCTTCTGCGCGTACGCGATGGCCCCGGCCGCCTGCTCGCTGGGGTCGACCCGACTCGTCGGCGCGGCGAAACTCTCCGACAGCGTCGTGATCGTCTTCACGTAGTTCTGCGTCTCCTTGTACGGCGGAACACCCCCGTACTTGATCACGGCGTACGCCCCCGCGTTGTAGGAAGCGAGCATGTTCGCCGTCGGATCACCGGGTACGTCCTTCACGTACTTCGCGAGCGAGCAGTCGTACGAGGCGGCCGATGGAATCGCGTCATTCGGGTCCCAGACGTCACGGTCGCCGTCCCCGTCACCGTCCAGCCCGTGCGCCGCCCAGGTCCCCGGAATGAATTGCGCGATCCCCTGCGCGGCGGCGGGGCTCTGCGCCTTCGGATTGAACCCGCTCTCCTGGTACAGCTGCGCGGCGAGCAACGCCGGATTGATGGCGTCGCACAGATTGCCCCATTTCTGCACGAGCGTCTGATAAGCGGCGGGAACGGCCCCCTTGGCCAGCCCGACCGACTTTCCACCGATCCCGGCGGCGAGATTCCCGGCGACCAGATAGACACCCACGACCAGCACCATCACGAAGGCGAGCCCGGCGCTGCCGGCAGCGATCACCACGATCCACGCCTTACGCACCGTCAACCGCCCCTCACCGCGCGCCAGTCCACCGACGGTAAGTGTAGAGGCGGCCCGCTTTCTTAGGAATGATCACTCGACGGCGCCACAGTCGACCCACAGCAGTTTTCCGCCCTGCGAGACACCGAGGTCGCGCAACACGGACACGCCCCGATCCTCGGCGCAGGCCCGCACGAGCCGCAACCCACGCCCGCACTCGGCGTCAGGGTCCGCGGGCCGCACGTCCCCCTTGAACCCCGCAGGCACCCGCCAGTCCCGGTCCCACACCCCCACGCGCAGCCTCCCGCCGATCTCCAGCACCCGCAGGGCGTACTCCTGCGCGGTGTGCCGATGAGCGTTGGTGAGCAGCTCGGCGGCCAGCAGTTCGGCGGTGGGGGTGAGTTCGGAGAGGTCGTGCGCGGCGAGCACGGCCCGGAGGGTGGCGCGGCCGACGCCGGGAGATCGGAGGTCCCGAGGGAGACGAAGGGTGTAGTTCCAGGACGGGGATACGGTGGTCATGGAAGTCTCCGGTTACAGAGGGGAGTTGGTCGGATACTGCTCCTGAGCACCAAGGTAGCGGCGAAAGGTAAACACATTCACCGTTTACCTATGATCTCGTTCACTATCACCCTTGTGGGTGACCAGCGACAGCGAGGAGGCGGGCAGGCCCGTGAGGACCAACCCGACGGGTAGACAGCTCCGCTTCGGCACAGAGCTGCGCAAACTCCGGGAGCGCGCGGGTCTGAGCGCCACAGAAGCCGGTCAACTCCTGGGCATCAGACAGACGCAGGTCAGCAACATGGAGGCCGGACGCGTGGGCGTCGGCGCCGAGCGCCTGCGCACGATCGCCCGCCATTACGACTGCTCGGACAAGGCTCTGGTCGAGGCGCTGGCAGCAATGGCACCTGACCGCAAGAGGGGCTGGTGGGAGGAGTACCGCGAGCTGCTCTCCAGCGGTCTGCTCGACCTGGCCGAAGCGGAGCACCACGCCCGCTCGTTGCGCAGCACGACCACGGCCCGCATCCCCGGCCTGCTCCAGACCCGCGAGTACGCGCTCGAAATCTTCCGCCAGGCGGTCGTCGAGCTCTCGCCGCCCGACATCGAGCACCGGCTCTCGTTCCGCATCAAGCGGCAGGCCGTCCTCTTCCGCGAGGAGAACCCCACTCCGTATGCGGCGACTGTCCACGAGGCGGCCCTCCGCATGAAGGTCGGAGGGCCCACGATCGCCCGGCAGCAGTTGCGGCACCTGCTGTACATGAGCGAACGGAAGCACGTCACCCTGCGTGCCATCAGCTTCGACGTCGGCGCCTATCCGGGCTCGGGGCAGTCGATCTACTACTTGCACGGCGCCGTACCGCAGCTGGACACCATCCAACTGGACCAGTCCCACGGCGCCACATTCGTCGACGCCGAGGCCCAGTTGCACAAGTACCGAACCCTCTTCGACCGGATCGAGGCGATCGCGCTCAGCCCCGCCAAGACCCGGGACCTCATCCACAACGTGATGCGAGACCTGTGAGGGAGCGCCCATGAATCCGTACTGGCAGAAGTCCTCCTACTGCAGCGAAGGCGAGGCCTGCGTCCACATATCCACCGGTCCCCTCACCACCATCCACCTCACCGAATCCGCCGACCCCACCCAAGCCACCCTCACCACCACCCCCTCCTCCTTCCGAGCCCTCCTCCACGCACTCAAACTCGACAAGGAACCCACCCGTGCCTGACATCCCCCCGGACCTCGACTGGATCCGCGCCGCCCCCGAGGACGCGACCGGCCCCGGCCCCTGGATCGAACTCGCCTTCGGCGAGGGGAACGGCGAGGACGACCCCGAGGCTCCCGTCTACCTCCGCGAGACGAGCGACCCGGACAACGTCGTGACGACGAACCGCCGCAAGTGGGACGCGTTCGTACTGGGCGTCCAGGCAGGCGAGTTCGACCACTTCGTCGCAGGCGTCGAGGGCTTCGAGCCGACGGTCGACCCGGTGGAGCGCTGAGGTGGCCCTCCCGCGTCACTGCACGTGGATCGCGGCGGTGCACGCCTCGGGAAGGCCGTACGGGACCCACGCGGGGTCGTCCTCGGGCGGGGCGGGCCAGCGCGTTCCCCTGCTGCGCGGCATCGGGACGCGGGCGCGTGACGCGCACCTCCCGCTCGTCCGCGAAGAGCGCCTCCAGCAACTGCCGCTCGTCGGAGGCCGGCTCGTCCATGCCCGTGGGGTGACGTTTCGGCCACCAGCTACCGACTACCGACGTACTCACCGCCGAAGCGGATGCTCAGATGACCGCGTGCCGACAGTGAGGCGAGCTGAGCGGCGGCCACGCGCCCGAAACGGAGTCGAACGTCCTCGTCCATGAACGGATTGGAGCAGTTACCCGGCCTGGAGAAGCGTCATCGACGCCGTCACCCCTTGGATGTCTCGCATCAGGACGCCGGTGTCGGGGTGGTCCTGTTCCGGTGCGATGACGACCTCCGCTGCTCGCGCCAACCACATGACCCACGGATGCTGCGGCGCGACATCTTTCCCGACCGGAGGATCGCCGACAAGACAGGCGGCAGCGACTGCGGCGGCGACAGCGGCCCCGAAGCCGTCCAGTCGCCCGACCCGTCCGGACGCCCGAACCCTCCGGACGCCCGACCCCTCCGGATGCCGGTCGCGCCCGTACCCCTCCGCCTGCGCCCCTATGACGGAGATCCGTAGGGTGTAGCCCATGTCGGACGACGACTCACCCCTGATACAGAGCCTGCGCAAGGCGGTCGAAGCGGCGCCCGCCGACGTGCCTCTGCGGCTGCATCTGGCGGAACTCCTCCTGGACGCCGGCAGACAGGACAGGGCCGTCGCCGAGGTGGCCGTGGCGCTGCAGCACGCGCCGGGGGACACGCAGGCGCGGGAACTCATGATGCGGGCGATGGCGGTCCCGCAGCGGACCACGTCGTCCGCGCCGGTACCGGCGGCCGAGACGCCGACGTCCGGTCAGGAGGCGGCCCGGACGCCGGAGGAGCGGCCGGGCGGGTTCGACTGGCGGGCCGCCGAGAAACAGGTCGGGGACGTCGTGCCGCCCAGGTTCGTCGAGACACCGCTCGCGGCGGACGGGCGGAACGACCCGGGCGACGCGCCCGCCTGGGACGTCGAACAGCCCGGGACCGGAGAGAACGGCAACGGGGACGGAGACGGGGCCGGGACCGTGCGCCTGGCCGATGTCGGCGGTATGCGGGAGGTCAAGGAACGTCTGGAGGCCGCCTTCCTCGCACCCCTGCGCAACCCCGAACTGCGCCGCCTGTACGGCAAGAGCCTGCGCGGCGGACTGCTGCTGTACGGACCGCCCGGCTGCGGCAAGACATTCATCGCGAGGGCTGTCGCAGGCGAACTGGGCGCGAGTTTCCTGTCCGTGTCCGTCAACGACGTCCTCGACATGTGGATCGGGAACTCCGAACGCAACATGCACCAGGTCTTCGAGACCGCCCGCCGCCAGGCCCCGTGCGTGGTCTTCCTCGACGAACTGGACGCCCTGGGCGCGAAGCGCAGCCGCACCCTCCACAACGGCATGCGCAACACCGTCAACCAGCTGCTCACCGAGCTGGACGGCATCGACGCAGGAGCGAACGAGGGCGTGTTCGTGCTGGCCGCCACCAACGTGCCCTGGGACGTGGACATCGCGCTGCGCCGCCCCGGCCGCCTGGACCGCACCTTGCTCGTGCTGCCGCCCGACGCCCCGGCGCGCGAGGCGATCCTCCGCTACCACCTGCGGGACCGGCCCATCGTGAACGTCGACCTGGGCAGGCTGGCCAAGGTCACCGACGGCCTGTCCGGTGCCGATCTCGCCCATCTGTGCGAGGCGGCGGCCGAGGGGGCACTCCTCGACTCGGCCCGCAGCGGCACCGTACGCCTCATCGGTATGAAGGACCTGCTCGCGGCCGCGAAGGACATCGTGCCGTCCACCGACCCGTGGTTCGCCTCGGCTCGCAACGTGGCGATGTTCGCGAATGAGGGCGGAACGTACGACGACCTGGTCGCCTACCTGAAGAAGAAGCGGAAGCTGTGACCACTCTGCATCCCGCGGTGGAGCGCGCCGACGCGCTCCTCGCCATCGACCGGCGCGACGAGGCCGAGGCCCTGATGAGGCAGCGGCTCGCCGAGGACCCGGAAGACATCCGCGCCTGGGTCAAACTCGCCCAGTGCCACCTGGTGGAGCCCAAGAACGCGGACGCGGCTCTCGAAGCGACCGAGCAGGCGCTCGCGCTCGGACCCGAGGACGTCGGCGCGCTCGTCATGCGCTCGCACGCCCTGTGGGCGGCGGGAGGCGACCGACTGCCGGAGGCGGAGAAGGTGCTGCGCGAGGTCGTCCGTCTCTCACCGGAGCACTGGTACGGCTATGCCAAGCTCGCCGACACCGTCTTCACCGCCGAAATTCTCCGCCGCGGCCGGGCGGGCGGCGGCGCGGTCCGCGCGGACGAGGTGGACGCCGCCGCCCGGAGCGCCGAGGAACTGGCCATGGCCGCGCTGCGACTGGGCCCCGACGAGGTCTATGCCCACGAGGTGGCCTGGAAGATCGCCTCCCTGTCGGGCAACAAGACCGTCGCCGACCAGATGGACGAGGCGATCCTCCGTCTCGACCCCCAGCACCAGTACGCCCTGGCCCGCCGGACCGAGAAGGCGGCAACCGCCCCGGGCGTCAAGGCGGCAGAGGCGGCGACGCTGTACGCGGACGCGCTGAGCGCCGCCCCCGAGTCGGCGTCACTGCGCGGCAAGCTCGACGACGCCTCCTACCGCCTCCTGCGCGGCATACGCTGGCTCGCGCTGCTCTGCCTGGCCCTCGCGGGCACCATGCTCGACCTCTTCGCGGTGGAGGGAGAGACCCAGCGGGAACTTCCGGTCTCCCTCGGTCAACGCCTGTGGACCCTCGTCCCCATGGCAGCGATCTGGGCCCTGGGCGCCCTGCTCAGATACAGCCGACTGCGCAACGGCATCCGCATCAACCTCCGCTCCCTGATCCGCCGTCGCCGCTGGCCCCGCATCGTCCTGGCCCAAGCCGCCTGGGCCATGCTCTGCGCACTTCTCATCGCCCAACTCCCCTGGTCCGACCGCACAGTGCCCCAGATCCTCTTCTGGACCGGCCTGCTGCCCACGGCGGCCACCATCCTCTTCGACCGGAAGAGGCGCGGCTGAGAAGGGACCGAGGAGGGGCCGAGGAGGGGCCGAGGAGACGAAGGGCGGCTCGGTCGACGGGTCGCCCACGGGCATCCGTACGCTGTGCGCATGGCTGACCTCTATGTGGTCGACGTCTCCATGAACCTCACGGCTTCCCTGCCGGACGCGGTGCTCACCGAATTGCGCCGGCACCTCGGCCTCGGTGAAACGGCGGACGGTCAGGAAGACGATGCCCCCGACGACCCCGACGACCCCGACGACCCCGGCCACCCTGTCTGGGCCGCCCGCGGTCCCGCGAAACGGATCGGCGGCATTCGGATCGGCGAGTTGGCGCAGACCCCCGAGGGCTGGTCCTTGACTGTTCGCCAAGAGGTGCACGCCGAATCCATGCCCCAGGTCGACGCGCTCGTCGAACGACTGCTGCTCCACTCGACCACGGAAGGCGTCATCGGTCAGATCCGCTTCCACGAGGACGAGATCCCCGAACTGCTCCTCAACAGGTCAGGTGTATTGACGAAGGCACCCCTGCGCCTCCTTCCGGACCGGAATCCCTAGCCGTTCCCGTCCTCGCCCCGCAGAACCGTCACCGGCTTCCCGGAGGCCGAAGACGCCCTTCCCATCGCACTGAAGAGCTCAGCCTTGGTAACACTCGGTGTTACCGTAGTGGTATGGCAACAGTACGTTTCTCGATCAGCATGCCCGCCACCGTGCGGGACCGAATCAGGGAGCACGCCGCAGACGCCGGACTCGACGTCTCCACCTTCCTGACCATCGCCGCGCAGGCGCAGATGGATCAGCAGGACCGGGTCAGGAAGATCTTCGAGCCCTTCGAGAAGGCCCGCGTGGAGGCCGAGGAGGAGGCTGGCACCGGCATCTGGGCAGGTGACGACATCGAGCCGACAAAGAAGGAGCAGGCTGAGATCGACACGATCCTCGGCCGCACTCCGCGCAACGAGGCCGCCGCGTGAACGTGGTCGTGTACGACACGGGGATGCTGATGGCCCTGGTCGGTCAGGATCGCCGGGCACACGTCCTGCACAAAGGCTTCGTCGCGGCCGGGGGGCACAAGCCGATCATCCCCGGTCCCGCTCTGTCACAGGCATGGCGGACGAGCCCGAAAACGGCCTACGCCTGGAAGCGTCTCCTCGCCGATGCCTTCGTCTATCCCGCCGGCAGGGCGCGATACCCGGATGATCTGCCGCCTCGCTGTCTCCCCTGCGCGGGCGGAGTGAACATCGAAGGCTGGAAGACACTCGGCGACATGATCGGCACTGCTGCCCTGCCGCCGAAGAAGCGCCCTGACCCGGTCGACGCCCTTGCCGTACTCATCGCCGCCGGCCACGGCGGAGGCAGCGTTCTCACCTCGGACCGCGACGACATCGAGGCTTATGCCGCGACGCTCCCCGGCAGCAGGGTCACCGCCGTGGCGATCTGACCTGGACCGGGGCACGTCCGCTCTCGCAAGCCCCCTCAGGACTTGAAGCCGATCACCCCGAACCCGGGCCGCGACTCGGCATGGCGCAACCACTGCAGGACCTGCATGACCGCCTCCACGACTTCCGGCTCCAGCGACGGCGGCTCCGCGCCCGTCGCCTTCGTCGCCTCGAACTGCTCCAGCGCCCGCAGACACTGCTCGTGCGTCCACTCACCGCAGCCCGGTATGTACGTGGAGGGAATCGGAGCCGGCAGATCGCTGTACTCGAACTCCGCCACGGACACGGCGGTGATCCCCAGCGCGCGCAGCCCCTCGTCGACCACCGACAGCCAGTCGCCGCGGTGCGGCGTGAAGCAACTGTTGTCCAGGAACGACCCCGTGAGCGAGCACAGCCGCTTGTACGCGTACCCGTACTGGAAGGCGTGCTCCTTGTCCTCGCTGAACGGCCCCGCGTGCACGACGGCCCGCAACGCCTCGTACGCCGCCGGCGCCCCGTCCTCGATCTCGGACGCGAACCACTCGTCGTCCCGCGCCAGATCGTCCCCGAACTCGCTCCGCACGACATCCAACAACTGCTGGTCACCGGACCCGACGAGCGCCCGGGTGGCAGCCACATCCAGCAGATACACGCTCAGAGAAGAACTCATACCCTCAACGTAACCGCAGCCACTGACACTGCCTCAGCCGGAACCCCGGGGCCCCAACTCGCTCACGGTGTCCATGTCACTCCCGAAGAGGCCGGGGCGTCGGGATAGCCCTGCCCCGTCCACGCCGCGCCCGTGACCTCGGTGCCGGGGTCGGCGAGAACCGGTGCGCACGTCTCGTACGAGGCTCCGGGCGGGAAGCTCTTGGTCTTCGGATAGGAGTCGCAGGCGGCGAAGGTCCCGATGATCAGGAGCTGCCGGGCTGCGGTCCCGTCGTCGAGCAGTCCGTCGGGCGGGTCGACAGCGGCATGGGAGAGATCGTTCTTACCCGCGTTCTTGATGGTCGCCCGCACGTAGTACGGCGTCATCTTCTTGGCGTCGCCGCTCAGCCCCAGCGAGGCCACATCCGCCCTGTCGCCCTTCTCGATACCGGTGACGGTGACCTCGAGAACGCCCGACTTCGTCCCCCCTTCATAGCGGAGCAGAGTCGGCTCCCCGAGCTTCACCCTGGTCCCCGCCTTCGCCGTACCGTCCTCGTTCACGCTGGACGTGGGGGACGGCGAGGACTGAGGAGAAGCAGAAGCGGAGACACTCGGCGCAGGCTTGTCGTCGGAGGAGCCCGCCCCGTCGCCGGAACCGCAGCCGACGAGGGTGAGCAGGAGAAGGCACGAGGCCGCGCGCGGCGCCGATGGACGACGAATGCGGGTGATCATGCCTGGCAGCGTAGCTGTCGCGAGAGTTGCCCCTGGCGGGGTGGTGCCACGTCGGCTCGCGCACTCGCCGGTGTCGGACGATCGGCTCACATGTCGATCTCGCCCTCCCACGCAAACTCCAGCAGCGCCTTCGGCAGGTACTCGGACTTGACCTCGACGGGATGCCACGCTCGCGGTCGAAGCAGGCGATGGCAAGCGGGCCGAGGGTCGGCCCACCCCTCATCGAACGCGACGAACACCCGAACCGCGCAACCTCTCGTCCCGCCTACGGCACACGGCACCGGTACGACACACGGCACCGGCTCGAGGCCCGCTCAGGTCGGAAACTCGCCCAGCCAACCATGCTGAAGAAGATGCCTTGGGAGGTACTCGGACTCCACGTCCAAGGGGAAATCGCCGTCGAAGGCGAGGCAGGCGATGGCGAGGGGGCCGAGGGCGATGGTGCCGTCAAGCTTGGCTTCCCGCTCCTCGTCGCGCGTCCAGTACGCCCGGTGGAGTTTCAACGCGTCGACCAGTGCGGGACCGAAACCCCCCTCGTCCCTGCGAACAAAGGTGTAGAACAGATTGATCGGCGGGTAGAGCACGCCGTCCAGCAAGTCGCGCGGAGCGATCCGGGCTACGGCTGGATCCGACGCCTGGAAGGTGGCGGTGAGTTTCTCCACCAGGCCCGGCCTTCGCAGCCAGTAGGTCTGCAGGGTGTCGACCCAGTGGTAGATGTACTCGTCGTACTGCCCCTGCGGTGACCTCAACCGCTCCAAGGGGATCTCGCACAGTTCCGTCATACGCTGCTGATCACGGCAGATGACGGCCAGCCAGAAGGCGGTGAGCCACGTCCCGGCGTCGGCGGTCGGCAGTGGCCCGGCCGCGGGCAGGGTCCGCAGCTTGTGGTTGATGCGGCATTCGACCGTCCCTTCGCTCACACCGGTCACGGCGAAGAGCGCCGAACCCAGCTGCGTCGCGTTCACCGCGGCTTCCCACGTCTCCACTGCCGCGGCCCGGGGATCAACGACGCAACGAGCACGCAGCGCCATAACAGCGGTGCCGAAGATCGAATCGATCGCGGCCGTCGAGCCTTCGAGGCGGTCGATCCCCTTGATCAGATGCTGTTTCACCCGCTCCGCGAACTGCTCGGCCTCAGGTCCTGCCGACCGCCCGTGCCTGGCGATGTGTACGGTCACGGAAGCGTCCCCTTGCTGATGTCGAACCGACGGTACTGGTAACCAGTGTAAGTCCCGGCGTTTTTCTCACCCTTGACCACCGTGTATTCCAAAGTCTTGTTCTCGATGGCCTTTTCTATGGCTTCCACCAGTTCGAATTCCCCTCGGCCCTTCATCGCCTCCAGAATGTCGTAGAAGTACTCTCGACTTCCTTGGGAGACCTGCTTTCCGTTCGGAAGCGTGCGCCTGCCGAAATCCGTTCTCGGACTGCTCTTGGCCTCGATGACGACGACCCGACCGTCCTCGTGCGTCCAGACCTGGTCGAACTGGTCGTTGCCGCTCTTCGGCCCGAGAAGAGGCTCGTCCGTGAAGTCCGGGTACCGCTCGGCGATGTAGTGGTGCCTAGCGGCGTTCTCACCCAAAGCCTCGGCCGCGTCACCCATCGCCGTGTGGGATTCCTTGTACGACCCCTTGGCCTCGCCCCAGAGCCCCGCCGATTCATGAGTCTGCTGCACCTCGTGGGCCCGGCCGGTCTCCGTCTTCCACTCCAGCATGAGGTTGTCCCAGTGGATGGCGAAGTGACGGGTCTGCGCACTCTCCTCCAGCAGTCGAAGCCTGGCACTGCTGGACACGGTGTCCGCGCCCACGCTGATGTACTCGTCGTCGAGGAAATGCGGCTTGGGCGGCGCAGGAACGTCCTTGGCCCGGACCCATGGTGAATTGTCCGACGCCCGAGTCAGCTGAGGTGGCGTCTGTCCGCTCTCGTCGTAGAGTTCCAGACTCCGGCGGGTGCCGTCTTTCCGGTAATAGTGCTCGCGGTATCCGGGCTCGTTGTTCGCCCGCCAGACCTGAATTTCCTCGATCTGCCCTCTCGTGAGCGACCCACGCGGCCCGTACGGGTTGCCCCCCTCCCGCATGAAACTGGGCCGCTCGCCCGCCGTGTGCCCGCCGGTACCGCCACCGTCCGGCCGCGCCGTCCCGTCCGCGCCGTCCCCCGACGCGTCGTCCCCGGCACGCCCCCCGTCGCCCGGCCCGTCGTCACCGGTCCGCCCAAGATCGTCCAGGCCGCCACCGCCGGAGCCACCCGAGCCCCCACGGCCCACTGGCGGGTTCTCGCCGGTACGACCCCCGGGGCCGCCGGGGCTGTCGCCTCCGCGCCCGCCGACGGCTGGCGAGTCACCCCCGCGGCCACCCACAGCCGCCGAGTCGCCCACTCGTGTCCCGGCCCCCACCACCACC
>NZ_JARGEE010000277.1:0-12197 GCF_033794485.1 Streptomyces sp. MB09-02B | reverse complement strand
GGCGGGCGGGGTGCCCGTGGTGGAGGTCGCGGTGGCGCTCGCCGTACGTCCGGTTCGGTCGATCACCACTGCTTTGTACCGCAGGGCGGTTCCGGCGGGTACGTCCTCGCCGAGGGTCTGGGTGACCTTGTACGGGGCGTGGTCGGCGGAGCCGAGGGTCTGCCACTCGCCGTTGCCGACCTGGGCGGCGAAGACGACCCGGTTGAGGTGTCCGCCGTCCACATCGGCAGCGACCTCGACCGTGCCGGTGGCCCCGGCGGCCGGGGCCTTGAGGGTGAGCGTGGGCTTGGTGGCGGGCTTCGCGAGGGGGCCGGCGGCCTTGAGGACGATCGAGGAGCCGGCGGGGACGGTGACGGTGACCTGCTTGTCGGCGTCGCTGCGCACCTTGGCGTCGGTGCCGTAGAGGCCCTCGAAGGTCATACGGGCGGAGCCGGTGGCGAAGGTCGCGGTCCTGGCGTCGTCCGCGTTGTTGAAGGCGACGACGTACTCGGTGCCGGTGCGGGCGTCGGTCCGCGAGAAGGCGTAGACGCCCGCACCGTCGGACGCGTGACGCTCGGTCTGCACGCCGTCGGCGAGGGCCGGGTGGGCCTTGCGGAGCTTGGCGAGCGCGCGGATCTGCCGGTAGAGCGGCGCGTTCGTGTCGTACGCGTCCGTGGCGTGCGTACGGTCCGTGCCGAGCAGGTCGTCGTCGAGGTAGTCGGCGGTCTTCGAGGCGAACATCGTCTGGCGGGCGTCCTTGTCGCCGCCCGCGCCGGTGAAGCCCTGCTCGTCGCCGTAGTAGACGACCGGGTTGCCCCGGCTGAGGAACATCAGCTCGTTGGCGAGCCTGTCCTTGGCGAGCAGTTCGGCGTCGGAGGCCTTCGGGTCGTCCTGCTTGAGGAAGGTCCCGAAGCGGCCCATGTCATGGTTGCCGAGGAAGGTGACCTGCTCGTACGCGTTGGCCCGGCCCGTCGTGTACTTGTAGTCGTCCCCGAAGACCTGGGCCAGTCGCTTCGCGCTGCCGCCCTGGGAGGCGTACGACCGTGCCGCGTCCTGGAAGGGGAAGTCGAGCGTGGAGTCGAGGCGGCCCTGGGTGACGTACGGGGAGGTCACGGAGGTGTCGGCGGAGTAGACCTCGCCGAACATGAAGAAGTCGTCGCGGCCCTTCTTCGCGGCGTACGCGTCGAGGGCGGTGGCCCACTGCGTCCAGAACTCCATGTTCACGTGCTTCACGGTGTCGATCCGGAAGCCGTCGATGTCGAAGTCCCGGACCCACTTCTCGTAGATCTTCTCCATGCCGGAGACGACCTCGGGACGCTCGGTCCACAGGTCGTCCAGCCCGACGAAGTCGCCGTAGGTGGCGGACTCGCCGGCCCAGGTGGAGTCGCCCCGGTTGTGGTACATCGTCGGGTCGTTGAGCCAGGAGGGGACCTTGGTCTTCTTCTTCGCGGCCGGGACGACGGGGGTCCTGGGGAAGGAGTCCCGGTCGACGCTCGGGAACTTCGCGCTCCCGTCCGCGTGGTCGGTGTCGTCGAAGGGCTTCCCGTCCTTGGTCAGGTAGGGGAAGGCACCCTTGGAGAGGTAGTCGTAGGACTTCTCCTCGAAGTCGACGACGTCGGCGGTGTGATTGGTGATGACGTCGAAGAAGACCTTCATGCCCTTGGCATGGGCCTTGGAGATCAGGGTCTCCAAGTCCTTGTTGGTGCCGAAGTGCGGGTCGACCTGAGTGAAGTCGGTGATCCAGTAGCCGTGGTAGCCGGCGGAGGCGTTGGCCCCCGTCCCCTGCACGGGCTGGTTCTTGAAGATCGGGGCCATCCAGATGGCGGTGGTGCCGAGGCCCTTGATGTAGTCGAGCTTCTTGGTCAGGCCCTTGAGATCGCCGCCCTGGTAGAAGCCCTTGTCGGCGGGGTCGTAGCCGGTGGTGAGGCGCGAACCGGTGAGTCCGCCCTTGTCGTTCGCCCTGTCCCCATTGGCGAAACGATCCGGCAGGACGAAGTAGAACTGCTCGCGGGTGAGGTCGTGACGGGCGGCGCTCTTCGCCAGCTTCGCGTCGGACGGCGGTGCGGGCGGGGTGGCGGCCCCGGCGGTGAGGGGCTGGACGAGCGCCGCGGTCAGCGCGGTCACGGTGACCGCGCCGACCACGGCGGTCCGTCCGGCGTGGGCGGTGCGGCGCCTCGACGGCGTCGGCCATCTCGGTATCACAGATGGGCTCCTTGCGATGACGGCTTGGTGGGTCCGACCCCGCGTGACCGTATCGCCGCCGAAAGCGTTTCAGCAAGAGTCTTGAAAGTAACGGTAAGGGCTTACAAGACCGTCAGCAGCTGGTCTTGCCCGCGTAGATCGCGAGGGCGGTGTTGGAGCCGAGGGTCGCGGTGAGCTGACCGGAGCCGTTCACGGTGACCGTCGTGTTGTTCTGCACGTTGCAGTAGGTGCCGGCCGCGAGGGAGGTCTGGTACGTGCGGCTGATGCTGCTCGACTCGTGGTTGATGGCGACGAAGCCCTTGCCGCCCCGGCCGAACGCGATCGCGTCGCCCCCGTTGTCCCACCAGTTGGTGACGGCCTCGCCGCGGGTGGCGTTGCGGAAGGGGACCATGCGCATGATCTCCGGCCAGGCGTGCTGGCACTTCCAGCCGCTCTGCCAACAGGCGCTGACCGCACCGCCGTTGGGCGGGCCCGCGTCGTGGTCGGTGAACTCGTACCCGGAGTTGATGTCGGGCGCGCCGTACGGGTACGCCAGCATGAAGACGTTGGCGAGGGTGTAGTTCGCGTTGTCCTTGTAGCTGAGGGTGGAGCCGTTGCGCTCGGTGTCGTGGTTGTCGACGAAGACGCCGGCGGACGAGCTGCTCATGTACCCCCAGCCCTCCCCGTAGTTCCTCAGGTAGGCGAGGTTCTCGTTGTTGAAGACCCGCTTGAGGTCGAAGGCGTACCGGAACTCCTGCACGTCCCCGTTGCCCGTGTACTCGCTCGGCTGCACGGCCTCCCCGGAGCCGTAGATGGCCTCCTGCTTCCAATACGCGTTCGGGTTGCTCAGCCGCGACTTGATGTTGGCGAGGTCGGCGGCGGGGATGTGCTTGGCGGCGTCGATCCGGAAGCCGTCGACGCCGTACCCGAGCAGGGAGTTCATGTACCCGGCGATGGCCGAGCGGACGTACTCCTCACCGGTGTCCAGGTCGGCGAGGCCGACGAGTTCGCAGTTCTGGACGTTGGCGCGGTTGGTGTAGTCGCTGATGGTGGCGGTGCAGTCGTCGAAGTCGAAGGAGGAGTAGAGGCCGGGGTAGGTGTACTTCGTGTACGACGAGCCGCCGGTTCCGGTGCCGCTGCCCGCCGACATGTGGTTGACGACCGTGTCGACGACGACCTTGACGCCGGCCGCGTGACACGTGTCGATCATGTTCTTGAAGGCGGTGGCGTTCCCGAGCCGTCCGGCGATCTTGTAGCTGACGGGCTGGTACGAGGTCCACCACTGCGCGCCCTGTATGTGCTCGGCGGGCGGTGAGACCTGGACGTAGCCGTACCCGTTGGGGCCGAGGGTGTTGGTGCACTCCTTGGCGACGGAGGCGAAGTTCCACTCGAACAGGACGGCGGTCACGTCCTTGGTGCCGGGGGGCGAGGCGTACGCGTTCGTCGTGGGCACCGCGAGCGCGATCGACGCGCCGGCCGCGAGAGCGAGCGCGCCGGAGAGGGTTCTGCTGGCCATGTGTGGGGTCCTTCTCCGTTGAAGGGGTCCGAAGGGGGTGCGTGGGCCGTGGACGAGCCCGTGCGGCAAAACCGTTGCGGATTCTTGCTGCAAGATGGCTGAAAACTTTCAGCCGCAAGGAAGGTACGAGTCCACTTGTCAAACGGTCAACCCTCCGGACACACCTTCTTCACGCGCGCGAAATCTCTTCACAGACAGGGGTGTTGAGTCCCGGACGGGGAAGGTGCCGACGTCATGGCGGCGCCCATCTCCATGAACTCGTGGAGATGGGCGCGTAGGCGAGGAGCCGAAATCCCTACGTGGGGAACGCTCCGCGCGGAGCTTCCGTAGGGAGCGGCGGCGGATCCGGGTCGGGGCCGGGCGTGTGCGGCACCGCCCTGGCCGTATGCGGTGGGGTGAACTGGGCGTTGTGTTCGCTCGCGCCCCGGTCGGCGTCGTCCTCGCTGTCGAACAGCATGATGACGGCGAGGTCTTCCTCCGGGCAGTACACATCCCACGTGGTTCCGGAGCGGGGCTCTGCCGGGGCTCGCTGCTCGCTGGGTCTCGTCATGAGGGACACACCTCCCTGCCGAGCGCAACTCCATTGTCCGGCTGGGGAAGCGGGTCCGCCACCGGGGCAGGGACACACGAGGACGCCGACCGCGTACCCAGCACGGTCGGCGTCCTCGCGCGATCGTCAGCCCGTCGTCCACCAGACGGTCGTGTCGCCCGGCAGCTTCGCCTCGTCGTCGGCCACCGTCACCTCGCCGCTGGCGACCAGGACGCGGCCGTACGCGGGGATCCGTACCGCCTCGCTCGTGGTGTTGGCGACGCACACGAAGTCGCCGCGGCGGAAGGCCAGGACGCCGGCGGGGGCCTTCAGCCACTCCACCGAGTCGCCCGCGCCGAGGGAGGGTTGCTCGCGGCGGACGGACAGGGCCGTGCGGTACAGCTCCAGGGTCGAGTCCGCGACGCCCGTCTGGGACTCCACGCTCAGCTCGGCCCAGTCGGCGGGCTGCGGCAGCCAGGAGCCGCCGGAGCCGAAGCCGTACGACGAACCGGCGCGGGTCCACGGGATCGGCACCCGGCAGCCGTCGCGGAAGCCGTCCTGGCCGGCGCCCCGGAAGTACGCGGGGTCCTGGCGGACCTCGTCCGGGAGGTCGACGACGTCGGGGAGGCCGAGTTCCTCGCCCTGGTAGACGTAGGCCGAGCCCGGCAGTGCCAGCATCAGGAGCGAGGCGGCGCGGGCGCGGCGCAGGCCCAGGGCGCGGTCGCCCGCGAGGCGGATCTGTGTGCCGAGGCCCGGTTCGTTGGCGAAGCGTGTCGCGTGCCGGGTCACGTCGTGGTTCGACAGCACCCAGGTCGCGGGGGCGTTCACCGGGCGCATCGCGTCCAGCGTGCGGTCGATGACGTCCTTCAGCTCCACGGCGTCCCAACTTGTGCTCAGGTACTGGAAGTTGAAGGCCTGGTGCAGCTCGTCGGGGCGGACGTAGTTCGCGGTGCGTTCGACCGTCGGCGTCCACGCCTCCGCGACGAAGATCCGCCCGCCCGTCTCCCACCACCGCCCTTCTGCGGAAGGCCCTTCGGGCCCCTTGTTTCCCGCGTACTCGTCCAGCACCAGGCGCCATTCGCGGTAGATCGCGTGGACGCCGTCCTGGTCGAAGAAGGGCATGACATCGTTGCCCAGCAGTTTCAGCTGGTCGTGGGCGCCGAGGTCCGGGAGGCCGTCCGCCTTGACCAGGCCGTGGGCGACATCGATACGGAAGCCGTCGACACCGATGTCCAGCCAGAAGCGGAGGATGGAGCGGAACTCGTCGCCGACCGCCGGGTGCTCCCAGTTGAAGTCGGGCTGCTCCGGGGCGAAGAGGTGGAGGTACCACTCGCCCGGTGTGCCGTCCGGTTCGGTCACCCGCGTCCACGCCGGCCCGCCGAAGATGGACTCCCAGTCGTTGGGCGGGAGTTCGCCGTTGATGCCCTTGCCGGGACGGAAGTGGTAGCGGTCCCGCAGCGGCGAGCCGGGGCCCTCCGCCACCGCCCGCTTGAACCACTCGTGCTGGTCGGAGGAGTGGTTGGGGACCAGGTCGACGATGATGCGCAGGCCCAGCTCGTGGGCGTCCCGGATCAGGGCGTCCGCGTCCAGGAGCGACCCGAACATCGGGTCCACCGCGCGGTAGTCGGCGACGTCGTACCCGGCGTCGGCCTGCGGGGAGGCGTAGAAGGGACTGAGCCACACGGCGTCGATGCCGAGGTCGCGCAGGTACGGGAGTCGGGACCGCACGCCTTCCAGGTCACCCATGCCGTCACCGTTGCTGTCGGCGAAGCTGCGCGGATAGACCTGATAGATCACCGCGTCGCGCCACCAGTCGCTGCGCGGGGTGGTGGTGAGGGCAGAGGTCGGGGCCGGAACGGCTGCGGAGTGCTGCTGGCTCATGGCGTCCTTGGTGCGTAACGGGGTCATCGGTTCGGAAGTATCAGAAGCGGGTGCGGAGGGCGGGGACAGAGGCGGCCACGGTGCCGGCGGGGTCGGATGGACACCGTGACCGCCACCCGCGCCCCGAAGGGGCGCGGGGGCTGTGACATCAGCGGCTTCGCCGCGGGGCGCGACCAGCCACGACGAAGCCGCAGACAACCGACGGCCCTCGCGGCTCAGCCACGGCGGTCAGCCCTTCGTGCCGCCCGCGGTCAGACCGGTCACCAGGTTCTTCTGCACGAGGTAGAAGAACGCGGAGACGGGGATCGCGACCAGTACGGCGGTGGCCGCCATCAGGTTGCGCTGGGCGTCGTGTTCGCTGACGAAGCTCTGCAGACCGACGGCGAAGGTGTACTTCGTGTCGGACAGCATGAACGTCGAGGCGAAGGCGACCTCCCCGAACGCGGTGATGAAGCTGTAGAACGCGGCGACGGCGAGGCCCGGCTTGGCGAGCGGCAGGATCAGCCGGGCGAAGGTGCCGAAGGGGGTGAGGCCGTCGACGCGTCCGGCCTCGTCGATCTCGAAGGGGATCGTGTCGAAGTAGCCCTTGAGCAGCCAGGCGCAGTACGGCACGGCCGTCGAGCAGTAGACGAGGATGAGGCCGAGGTAGCTGTCGACGAGCCGCAGTTCCGACAGGATCTCGTACATCGGCACCATCAGGACGGCCACCGGGAACATCTGCGTGACCAGGAGCACCCACATGAACTTCCGGTAGCCCGGGAAGCGCATGCGGGAGACGGCGTAACCGGTGGTCGCCGCGATCAGCACCCCGATGACGGTGGTGCCGAGCGAGACGACGAGGGTGCTGACCAGCCAGTCGAAGAACGGTGTCTCCTGAAGCACGTGCGAGTAGTTGGCAAAGGTCATTTTGCCGAAGATGCGCCCGGGATGCAGGTAATCGTCCTTGTCCGGTCCGAGGGACAGGAAGACCAGCCAGGCGATCGGGAAGAGCGCGGCCAGGCTCGCCACGATGAGGATCGTGTGGGAGGCGAGGGAGCCGGCGAGGCTGTTCTCGCCGCGGCGGCGGGTCCGGGGCGCCGCGGGGGCGGACGCGGCCGGCCGGTTCTCGGCGGCCGTGGTCCTGCCGTTCGTCGTGGGCGTCGTGGTGCTCATGGGGGCTCCTGCCTCAGATCGCGAGCTGCTGCTCATCGCGGTTCAGCCAGCGGCGGTAGACGGAGGTGAAGACGATCAGGATGGCCAGCAGCAGGATGCCGTAGGCCGCCGACTGCGCGAAGTCACGCGGCTGCTGCCCGAAGCCGAGGTAGTAGGCCCAGGTCACGAGGATCTGCGCCTCGGGCGCGGTGTCGCCGAACAGCAGGAAGATGACGGCGAACTGGTTGAACGTCCAGATGACGCCGAGGAGAACGACGGTGGAGCTGACCGAGCGCAGGCCTGGCAGGGTGACGTAGCGGAAGCGCTGCCAGGCGCTCGCGCCGTCCATCTCCGCCGCCTCGTACAGCGAGGAGTCGATGGACTGCAGGCCGCCGAGCAGCGAGACCATCATGAACGGCACACCGCACCAGGTGTTGACCATGATCGCGGCGAACCGCTGCCAGAAGGTGTCCTCCAGCCACAGCGGGGTCGGCAGGTGCAGTGCTTCGAGGCCGGCGTTGATCACTCCGCCGTCGGCGAGCATGAACCGCCAGCCGAACACGGTGACGAAGGTGGGCACGGCCCACGGCAGGACCAGGATCAGCCGGTAGAAGGTGCGGCCGCGCAGCTTCTGGTTGAGCAGCAGCGCGAGGCCGAGGCCGATGACGTAGTGCAGGGCGACGCAGAGCGCCGTCCAGACGATCGTCCAGATGAAGTGCGACCAGAAGCGGTCGTACGACGTCGGGCCCCACAGGATGTCGGCGTAGTTGTCGAAGCCGATGAACTCGTAGGTCGCCTCGATGTGGTTGGCGCCGATGGTGCGCGCCGAGTTGAGGCTGTTGGCGTTGGTGAGGGTGAGGTAGAGGCCGCGCGCCAGCGGATACAGCACCAGGACGCCGAGCACGACGACCACGGGGGCGATCATCGCGTACGCGTACCAGTACCGCTGGTACGACTGCCTCAGACGCGACAGCGGGCCCGGGCGCCCGCCGGGTTCACCTCGGCGCTTGCCGGTCGCTCGGTCGATGGCGACTGTCATCGTTCGACACCTTCTGGAAGATCACGGGAAGATCGGGGGCCGGGCCTGCTGGAGGGCCGGGCCGCTCGACGGCCCGGCCCCCAGGGATCACTTGCTGTAGTCCGGGACCAGCTTGGCGATCGCGGTCTCCGCGTTGCCGAGGCCCTTGTCCAGGGACTCCTTGCCGCCGGCGATCGCGAGCAGCTCGGTGTCGAGCGGGCCCCACAGGGAGCTGTACTCGGGCAGCTCGGGGCGCGGCTGGGCGGCGGCGAGGACGGTCTGGTAGCCGGCGATGCCCGGGTCGGCCTTCACCTCGGCGGTGTAGGCGTCGTCGCGCGTGGGCAGCGTGGAGTTCTTCAGGGCGATGGTCTCCTGGGACTTCGCCGAGGTCATGAAGTTGACGAACTTCAGCGACGCCTCCTGGTGCGCCTTGTCCGAGCCGGCGTAGACGGAGAGGTTGTGGCCGCCGGTCGGGGCGCCCGCCTTGCCGCTGGAGCCGGCCGGGACGGTGGCGATGCCGAGGTTGGCCTTGTCCTTGAACGCGGAGCCCTTGTAGAAGTTGGTGATCTCCCACGGGCCCTGGACGATCGAGGCGACCTTGCCGTTGACGAAGGCGTCCTGGATGTGGGCGTAGGCGTCTGCGGTGGTGTCCGCCTTGTGCAGGCCCTTGCCGTCGAAGAGGTCCAGCCAGGTGCCGTAGGCCTTCTTCGCCTCGGCGGAGTTCACGGTGATCTTCTTCTGCGCGACGTCGACGGTGTCGGTGCCCTCGCCGTAGAGGAAGGACTGGGCGTAGTAGGCCTGGGTGGAGCCCCAGTAACCGTCGACGCCGGTCTTGTCCTTGATGGTGGCGGCGGCCTTCTTCAGGTCGTCCCAGCTCTTGGGGGCCTCGGCGATACCGGCCTTCTCGAAGAGCGCCTTGTTGTAGACGAGCGCGAGGGTGTCGGTGACGAACGGAACACCGTAGGTCTTGCCGTCGTACTGGGCCTGCTTGATCAGGTTGGGCTGGAACTTGTCCTGGTCCTTGAGCGCCTCGGTGCCGTCGAGCGGCAGGAAGAAGCCCTTCTTGGCGAAGGCGGGCGTCCAGCCGACCTCGGAGCGCAGGATGTCCGGCGCGCCCGTGGCACCGGCGGCGGTGTCGAACTTGTTCTGCGCCTGGTCGAAGGGCACGTTGACGTACTTGACCTTGATGTCCTTGTGGGCGGCCTCGAACTCCTTGACCAGGGCCTTGTACGTCGGCGCCTCATTGGTGGCGTTGGAGGTGTCCCACCAGGTGATGGTGACCGGACCGTCGGCCGAGTCGCCGCTGTCGCTTCCGCCGCAGGCCGTCGCCGTGAGGGCGATCGACGCCACCAGCGCGGTGGCCGCTATGCCACGCCGCATGAGATCTCCTTGAGGGTGAAAGCCCGTGTGCTGGGCAGAGGGCCCCGTCTGCCGCTCCTGCCGAGTTCCGGCCGCGCCGTCGCCGCCGCCGGGCGTGGCCGAACGTAACAGCGTTGTAAGCGCGACGAAAGACCTTGCTGCAAAAAATTGCAACAACGGGCGATGGTTACCGGCCCGTGACCTGCGCTCGACTTGGCTGAAACCTGCCATCCGCGCCGCTCAGCGAGGGTTTGGCGGGCTGTGCAAGACTCTGCAAGCTCTTGCCACCATCGGCGGGGGCGGCCATCATCACCTTGTCAGCGCCTTGCGAAGGCCACCCCTTCCGCACGCGGGGCGCCCCCACGGACACCGACAAGAATCACGAGGGACCGCGATGACGCAGCAGCCCGCGCCGGGCCGCACCCCCGCCCGCCCCCGACGCCGGGCCGGTGGGCAAGCGCAGGTCCGGCCGGTACAGTCCAGTGCTGTGACCACACGGCTTGCCGACATCGCAGCCCAGGCGGGGGTCAGCGAGGCGACTGTCAGCCGCGTCCTGAACGGGAAGCCGGGCGTCGCCGCGACCACTCGCCAGTCCGTCCTGGCCGCCCTCGACGTGCTGGGCTACGAGCGGCCGGTCCGGCTGCGGCAGCGCAGCGCGGGCCTGGTGGGCCTCATAACGCCCGAGCTGGAGAACCCCATATTCCCGGCCCTGGCGCAGGTCATCGGCCAGGCGCTGACCCGGCAGGGGTACACGCCGGTGCTCGCCACCCAGACCCCCGGCGGGTCCACGGAGGACGAGCTGACGGAGATGCTGGTCGACCGGGGGGTCGCCGGCATCATCTTCGTCTCCGGGCTGCACGCCGACACCTCGGCCGACATGCAGCGTTACGAGCAACTACGCGCCCAGGGCGTGCCCTTCGTCCTCGTGGACGGTTTCTCGCCGAAGGTCCAGGCCCCCTTCATCTCGCCGGACGACCGGGCGGCGATGTCGCTCGCGGTGACGCATCTGGTGTCACTGGGGCACACCCGGATAGGTCTGGCGCTGGGCCCGAAGCGTTTCGTGCCGGTGCAGCGCAAGATCGAGGGCTTCGTCCGCACGATGCAGGACCAGCTGGGGCTGGCGGCCGCGACGGTGGAGTCCGAACTCGTCCAGCACTCCCTCTACACCCTGGAGGGCGGCCAGGCGGCGGCCATGGCGCTCATCGACCGGGGCTGCACGGCGGTGGTGTGCGCGAGCGACATGATGGCGCTGGGCGCGATCCGGGCCGCACGGCAGCGGGGGCTGGAGGTCCCGGACGACGTCTCGGTCGTCGGCTTCGACGACTCCCCGCTGATCGCCTTCACCGACCCGCCGCTGACGACCGTCCGCAAGCCGGTCCCGGCGATGGGGCAGGCGGCGGTGCGGACGTTGCTGGAGGAGATCGGGGGGACTCCGGCGCCGCACAGTGAGTTCGTGTTCATGCCGGAACTGGTGGTGCGGGGGTCGACCGCCTCGGCGCCTGGGGACCGCTCTCGTACCTGAGACGGAGATATGGGGGAACGATGCGGTACGTACGGAGGACAAGGCCCTCGGCGCCACCCCGACGGACGTGCGTGACGAACCCGACCAGAGGATGATCGGTGGGGTACCGGATTTCTGGCAGACTCTGTGCCCATGGGTGAAACGACCGTGACGACACTGGAGGAAGGCCGGGAGCAGGCCGCTCCGCGGTCCGTCACGGGCGCGCCGGAGCAGAGGTTCCTGCACCGGCTGCGGGTACCGCGCAGGCCTCGTCTCTGGTTCGAGATCCTGCTGATCGCGGTGAGTTACTGGACGTACTCACTGATCCGCAACGCGGTCCCCGAGCAGAAGGCGCAGGCGCTGGAGAACGCCGACTGGATCTGGAAGGTGGAGCACCACCTCGGGATCGCGGTCGAGGAGACGATCAACCACTCCGTGAACTCGGTGACATGGCTGATCGTCGGCATGAACTACTACTATGCGACCCTGCACTTCATCGTCACGCTCGGTGTCCTCGTGTGGATCTACCGTAGTCATCCGGGTCGTTACGCGGCGACACGTCTGGTCCTCTTCGCCACCACCGCCGTGGCCCTCGTCGGGTACTACTTCTACCCGCTGGCCCCGCCCCGCCTGATGACCGGCGAGAACTTCATCGACACGGTCGTCGTCCACCAGACGTGGGGCTCCATGGCCTCGGGCGACCTGAAGAACATGTCGAACCAGTACGCGGCGATGCCGTCCATGCACATCGGCTGGTCGCTGTGGTGCGGACTCACGATCTTCGCGCTGGCGTCGGTGCCGTGGGTGCGGGTGCTGGGCCTGCTCTACCCGACGCTCACGCTCGTCGTCATCGTCGCCACGGCCAACCACTTCTGGCTGGACGCGGTCGGCGGCATGATCTGCCTGGCCTTCGGCTACGGCGTGGCCCGCGTCTGGTACGGAACCCTGCCGTACGCGCTCCCACGCCGGGTGACCGGAGACATCCGGGAACCGGAACTGGAACCGGTCAAGGCGTAGCCCCGGCCGGGGGGCGTCACCTGCGGGTCCGGGGCGGTGGGAGTCGCCGCCCCGGACCGTCGCCAGGCCGGGGCGGCGGGGGCAG
>NZ_JARGEE010000276.1:0-12206 GCF_033794485.1 Streptomyces sp. MB09-02B | reverse complement strand
GGGCCGGCGGGGTGGCCGGCGGGGTCGCGGGTGCCGCCGCCTTGGCCTTGTCGATGGCGTCCCGAACGGCCTTGCCCAGCGAGGCCGCCTGTTCGGCGGAAAGCTGACCGTTGTCCGCCTTGACCACGGCGTCGAGCAGATCGGTCACCGGCTGCAGTACGCCGCCGAGGTCACCCAGCCCCTTGAGCTGTGCGAGGAGCGCGTCCGCGCCGGGGACGGGAGCGGCGGCCGACCGGGCGCGGTCACGCGTCGCCCCGGCGTCGGCCGCGAGGGCGGCGGGGGCGGTGACGCCGAGCAGGAGCGTGGCGCAGAGGGCGGGGACCGCGAGACGCCGTGCGGGCAGAGCACGCATGGATGTTCCTTTCAAACGGTGCGACGGATTGTCTTTGCACCTTGTCTTTTCACCGTGAAATCGGTGTTCTCCGTCTGCAACCGAGGGGCCCCATTCGGGGCAACACGAACCGGCCGCCCTCCCTGCGGGGAGGACGGCCGGTTCGGGTGTCAACGTGCGAACGTCAGTCCGGGGACGTCAGTTTTCGAACGTCAGCCGTTGAAGCACTTGTTGCCGAACGACGGGTTCAGCAGACCGATGATGTTGACGGTGTTCCCGCACACGTTGACCGGCACGTGAACCGGAACCTGAATGACGTTGCCCGACAGCACGCCCGGGGAGTGGGCGGCGAAGCCCTTCGCCTCGCTGTCGGCGGTGGCGACGCCGGCGGTGCCCGCCACGGCCGCGGCAGCAACGGAGGTCAGGGCCAGGCCCTTCGCGATACGCGACATGGAGAGGTGCTCCTTGGAGTTGATGCAAAAACACTCGGGCGGGGATGCCCGGCGCTGGAGTCAACGCGCGGCAGGCGCCGGGGGTTGTGCCTCCAAAGGGGTGATCTCCCAAATCGCTTGCTTCACCGTTCCGACACAGTTGGCATGTTCCGCGAATACATACGCATAGCGGGTTAGAGTTGCGCACCTCCCCGGGCCGCCGCGGCCTTTATCAGATCCGCAGATTTTCGACACGTCGACAGTCTGCGGAATTACCCCGACAAGCACCCGAACGAGCTCCCGAAAGGGCACCGACGGTCATGCGAATTCATCCGGGTCCTCTGCTGCGCCGCGCTTGGGTGGGCTGTTGCGCCCTGGTCGTCCTCTGGGGCTCTCCCGCGACGGCGGCCCCGACCGCTCCCTCTCCCGAGGCCGAGCGCCTGGCCTTCACCCAGCGCTACCGGGCGCTGCAGCACGGCGGGATCGTCCGCGCGGCCAACTCCTCCATCACCTGCCGCACACCGGCCATGTCGGCGACGGCGACGGCGACGTGCGACGACGCGCGCGGGGGGCGCAAAGCCGTGAACGACGACTTCGACATGTTCTACATCGACGTCGACCGGGACCCGAACACCTACAACTCCAGCCGGGGCGAGGTCCGACTGCCGCCCGGCGCGCGGGTGTCGTACGCGCGGCTGTACTGGGGCGGGAACCTGCGGGTCGGTGAGCAGAAGCCGCCGAAGGACAACGGGCGGGTGCTGATCGCGGAGCCCGGGGGCGCGTACAAGGAGGTGCTCGCGGACTCGGTGGTGGGGCACCGGGTGACGCCGGACGCGGACGCGTTCCAGGCCTCGGCGGACGTCACCGAGCTGGTGCGGTCGAGCGGGTCGGGGCTCTACACCGTGGCGCAGGTCAATGTGGCGATGGGCCGGTCGGCGGCCGGGGCGTGGGGTGGCTGGACGCTGACCGTGGCCTACGAGAACCCGTCGGAGCCGCTGCGGCACCTGGCGATGTGGGACGGGTTCGACACCCTCTCCACGGGCCTCGACACGCTCCTGACGGGTGGTGAGCAGCGGATCCGGCTGACCGGTGCCGCGCTGCCGGAGCAGGCACGCGGGACCGTGGGACTGGTCGCCTACGACGGGGATCGCGGGAGCGCGGGTGACTCGCTCACTGTTTCGACCGGGCGGGGCCCGGCCGTCTCGCTCGGGGACGCGGCCAACCCCCTTGACGATGTCCTGAATTCGACGATCAGCCAGCCGGGGCCGGTCGTCGCGGGGCGTACGCCGGCGTACGCGAACACCCTCGGATACGACTCGGACGTTCTCGAACTGGACGACGAAATCAGGCGCGGCGGTGACCAGTTGGCCTTCCGGCTCGTTTCGCAGCGGGACGCGGCTTGGGTCGGGGCGCTCTTCGTCGCCGTCGACGCCAAGCCGTGACGCGCGCCGCCCGGCGCCGCCCTTGAGCGAGGAACCCGCATGCAACTGTCACCAAACGACCCTCCGTCGCGGGTCCTGCACCTCACCCAGCCGGTCGACGGCGGCGTGGCCCGTGTCGTGACGGACCTGGTGCGGGCCCAGCTCGCCGAGGGCCTGTGCGTCGCGGTGGCCTGCCCCGACGGTCCGCTCGCCCCCGAACTGCGCGCGCTCGGCGCCGACGTTCGGCACTGGGCGGTCACCCGGTCGCCGGGGCCCGCGCTCCTGTCCGAGGTGCGCGGGGTACGGCGGGTCCTCGACGACGTACGGCCCGATCTGGTGCACGCGCACAGCGCGAAGGCCGGGCTGGCCGGCCGACTCGCCGTACGGGGGCGCGTGCCGACCGTGTTCCAGCCGCACGCCTGGTCGTTCGAGGCGGTGGACGGCGCGATGGCGGCGCTGGCGCTCGGATGGGAGCGAACGGGGGCGCGTTGGGCCTCGCGCGTGGTGTGCGTCAGCGAGGCGGAGCGGATCACCGGGGAGCGGGCCGGGGTGCGGGCGCGCTGGACGGTGATCCCGAACGGGGTCGACGCCGGGCGCTTCCACCCCGCCGCCGTCGACACGGTGCGCGCCCGGATCCCGCTGCTCTCCGGGGTCGATCCGGCCGCGCCCCTGGTGGTGTGCGTGGGGCGGCTGTGCCGGCAGAAGGGGCAGGACGTGCTCCTCGCGGCCTGGGCAGAGGTGCTGCGGTGCGTACCGGGGGCGCGGCTGGTGCTGGTCGGGGACGGGCCGGACAGCGAGCGGTTGCGGGCCCTGGCGCCCGAGGGTGTGCTGTTCGCCGGGGCGGTCGCGAACACGGTGCCCTGGTACCAGGCGGCCGATCTGGTCGTCCTGCCGTCGCGGTGGGAGGGCATGGCGTTGGCGCCGCTGGAGGCCATGGCGTGCGGGCGGCCGGTCGTGCTCACCGAGGTGGACGGGGCCCGCGAGAGTCTGCCGACCGGCCAGGAGCCGGTGCCCGTCGAGGACCCCGAGGCGCTCGCCGGGGCCGTAGCGCGGCTGCTGCTCGACCCGCTGCTGCGGGAGTCGCTCGGCCACCAGGCGCGCCAACACGTACTGACCACGCACGACGTACGGCACACGCACGAGGCCGTCGCGGGCGTGTACCGCGAACTGCTCGGCGGTACGGACGGCCGGCGCGGGGAAGCCACCGAGTGCAGGGAGTCCATCCACACGTGACTGCGGAACGTACGGAAAGCACCGTCCCCTCCTCCGGTGGGCAGCAACGCGAGTTCGGCGGCGCGTCCGTCTCGGTGGCCCCGCCGCGCGAGACCGTCGGCGGCCTGACCTTCCCGGCCGGCCGGCGACCCGTCGCCCGGCCTCCCTCAGGGCTGCCGTTGCTCGCCGTGGACGGCGGCGCGGCCCTGCTCGCGGTACTGGCGGTCACCGGCGACACGACACCCGGGCGCCCCCTGATGGCGGCCGCCCTGGCCCTCGCCGTGGCGTGGCTGAACACGCGGGCCCGTCTCTACCGGCCGCCCGCCGTGCCCACCGCGCTCGACGAACTGCCCGCCGTGTGCGGGCGGATCGTGCTGGGCTGGTGCGTGCTCGGCGCCGGTGTGGCCGCGCACTCCCCCGATCACGCCCTCGCCGCCCATGAGCTGGCCCTCGGCTGCGCGCTGCAGTCGGCGGCGGCCTGCGTCGGCCGGGGCACGGTGCACTGGCACCGACGCAGGGCGCTGCTGAGGCGCCCCGGGGCGGCGCTGGTGGTGGGCCCGGCGGCGACCGCGCAGCGCGTGGCCGCCGCGTTCCTGCGCCACCCGGGGTGCGGCATCCGGCCCGTCGGTGTCGTCGCCGACCAGGGCGGCGGGAGCGAGGGCCTGCCCGTCCTGACCACCGCCGAGGAGGTGCGGCGGGCCGCCCTCCAGAACGGCGTGCAGGCCGTACTGGTCGTCGGCTCGCGCACCGAACGCGCCCCGCTGCTGCGGACGTTGCAGGACGGCGGCTGCGCGCTGTGGGAGGTGGACGCCGAGTCCCCCTCGTACGACCGGGACGGCTCGACCGAACTGCTCGCCGGGTTCGCCTGCCGTCGGCTGGAGCTGGCGGGCAGTCATGAGACGGTCGGCAAGCGGCTGGTGGACGTCGTCGTGTCCGGGGCGCTGTTGCTGCTGGTGAGCCCGCTGCTGCTGGTGTGCGCGGTGGTGCTGCGGCTGAGCGACGGGCCCGGTGTGGTGTTCCGGCAGGAGCGGATCGGGCGGGACGGGCTGCCGTTCACGCTGCTGAAGTTCCGCACCCACCGACCGGCCGACGCGCACGAGGCGGCTACCCGGTGGAGCGTGGCGAACGAGCGGGAGATGGGCTGGTTCTGCCGCTTCCTGCGCCGCACCTCCCTGGACGAGCTGCTCCAGCTGTGGAATGTACTGCGCGGCGACATGAGCCTGGTCGGCCCGCGCCCCGAACGGCCCTACTTCGTGGCCAAGTTCGGGCAGACCTATCCGGGCTACGCGGCCCGGCACCGGATGCGGACCGGCATCACCGGACTGGCCCAGGTCACCGGCCTGCGCGGGGACACCTCCATCGAGGACCGGGCCCGCTTCGACAACGCGTACATCGACAACTGGTCGCTGTGGCAGGACTTCTGCATCCTGGTCCGCACGGCCGCCGCGCTCGTCCGTCCGACGGGGAGCTGACCGTGACGTCTGCGCGCGCTGCGGCGCCCGTCCTGCCCGTGGTCGCCGTGGTCGCCGCGCTCGCGCTGCCGATCACGCCGGACGCCGAGGGTGGCGCGACCCCGGCCGACGCCGTCTCCGGCCTCCTCGTGCTGTGGTGCGCCGTACGACTGCTGCGGGACCGGCGGCGCCCCCTGACCCCTGCGGCGGCGATGGTCCTCGGCCTGCCGGTGGTCGGGCTCGCGCTGGCCGCGGCCGGGGCGGGCGACCCGGGGGCCGGGCTCGCCGGGCTCGGCCGGTACCTCCAGGTGTTCGTGCTGGTGCCGATGGCCGTCCTGCTCTGTGTCCGCAGCCGGTCCGACTTCCGGGTGGTGGCCTGGTCGTTCGTGGGGCTCGCGCTGTGGCAGGGCGCTGTCGGGGTGCACCAGTACGCCACCGGGACCGGGGCCAGCTACGCCGGTGAGGACATCCGGGCCGTGGGGACCTTCGGGGCCGGCGACGTGATGGGGATGGCGACCGTGGTGTCGTTCGGGCTGGTGTGCGCGGTGGGTCTCGCGCTGGCGCCCGCGACGGCCGAGCAGCGGGCCTGGGCACTGGTCTGCTCGGCGCTGCTGGTGCTGCCGCTCGCGGTGTCGTTCAGCCGGGGCGCGTGGATCGCCACGACCGTGGCGTGCGGGCTCCAGGTCGTGCTGGCCGGGCTGCGGCGGGCGGTGACGGTCTTCGCGGCCGTGGCCGCCGTGGGTGTGGTCCTCGTCGGCGGGCTCGGCATCGGGTCCGCGATGCTCCAGGAGCGGATCAGCAGCATCACCCGGGTCGCCGACGCGCCGGACCAGTCCGTCACCGACCGGTACACCATGTGGGCCGCGGCCGTCGGCATGTGGCGCGACCAGCCGCTGACCGGCGTCGGGTTGAAGGGCTTCCCCGAGCACCGCGACGGCCACGCCTCGCTGGCGCTCTCCTCCGGCAGCGACATCGCGGGCGCCGGCACGGCCTACCAGAAGCAGCCGCTGCTCTCCCCCCACAACATGTACCTCCTGGTCCTGAGCGAGCAGGGGCTGATCGGCCTGCTCGCCCTCGGGGGGAGCTGGCTGGCCCTGGGGGTGTGCGGGGCGCGGGGGCTGGTACGGGCCCGCCGCGAACGCGGGCCGGGCGGACACGAACGCGGGCCGGGCGGACACGAACACGGTGTCGGCGGGCGCGGACACGGACACGGTGTCGGCCGGCGCGATCGCGGTCCCGGTGGGGTCGACTGCGGGCTCGTCGCCTGTGGGCTGGTCGCGTGGGTGCTGGTCGACTTCGCGTACGCGGACATCGGCGGGCCGACGACCGTACTGACCGCCGTGTGCTTCGGGCTGGTGGCGTGGTGGGCCCTGGCGGACCGGACGGCCACGGGCACCGCGCCGGTCGGGGCGGCCGCGGTCCGCGGTCCGGAGGAGGCCGGCGCGCGATGACGTCGACGCCTCCTCGCGCACCGCGCGGGACACCTCCGCAGCCACCGCGCCGGGCACGGACGGCTGCCGGCCCCGCAGGGCCGACGCCTTCCGGGCCCGCCGCCCCGGTGGCGTCGGCCTCCCCGGTGGTCGGTCCTACGGTGCCCGGCGCTCGGGCGGCCGATCTCACGGAGGTCGCGCCCCCCACTGGCCGGTTCCTCGCCAAGGCCACGCTCGTCACGGCGGCGCTCACGGCGGCGGCGGCCCTGCTGGGGCTCGGCCGCGATCAGGCGCTGTCGTACCTGTTCGGGGCCGGCAGCGAGACGGACGCGTTCCTGGTGGCCTGGACGGTGCCGGAGTTCGCGGCGACGCTGTTGATCGAGGACGGCCTGGCGTTCGTGCTGGTGCCGGCGTTCAGCGTGGCCGTGGCCCGCCGTGCCCGGGGCGGCGTGGGCGACCCGGTCCGCTCCCTGGTCGCCTCGACGCTGCCCCGGCTGACGCTGGCCTTCGTCGCGGCGGCCCTGCTGCTGATCGTCGGCGCGCCCTATCTCGTCGAGGCGCTCGCCCCCGGTCTGCCCAACCCCCGGCTGGCCGTCGACTGCACCCGGTTGACCGGCACCTGCGCCCTCTCCTTCGGCCTCGCCGGCTACTGCAGCGCGGCCCTGCGGGCCCACCGCCGGTTCGTGGCGCCCGCGGCGATCTACGTGGCCTACAACGTCGGGATCATCACGGCGATGTTCGTGCTCGGCGGCCGCTGGGGAGTGCGGGCGGCGGCCGTGGGCGTCGCGGTGGGCGGCGTGCTGATGATCCTCACCCAACTTCCGTCCCTCCTCAGGCAGTTGCGCCGCAAGGAGCGGGCGCCGCAGGAGCCGGGAGCCCTGGCGGAGGCCGACGGCGACCCCATCCGCCCCGTCGAGTTCGCCCTCATCAGCACCGTCCTGCTCTTCGCGCTCTGCCGTCAGTCCCAGGTCCTCATCGAGCGTTTCCTCGGCTCGACGCTGCCCGCCGGAGCCATCTCGCACCTCAACTACGCGCAGAAGGTCGCGCAGATCCCGATGACGTTCTCGCTGATGCTCTGCACCGTCACCCTCCCGGTGGTGGCGCAGGCGATGGCCGAGGGCGACACCGAGCGGGCCCGCAGCCGGGTGGAGAAGGACCTCGCGCTGGTGTCGTGCATCGTGCTGCTCGGCGCGGCGGCGATCTTCGCGTGCGGCCCGCAGATCATCGAACTGCTCTTCCAGCGGGGCGCGTTCACCGCCCGGGACACGGCCGCCACCGCCGCCGTGATGCGGGTGTACGCCCTCGGGCTGCTCGGCCACGCCCTGGTGAGCGCACTGGTCCGCTCCTACTTCTCCGCGGGTCGGCCCACCTGGTACCCGCTGGTCGCCATGACCGCCGGCATCGTCGCGACCTCGTGGATCGGGGCGGCCACCGTCGGTTCCTGGGGCGTCCTCGGCATCGCCGCCGCGAACGCCGTCGGCATCACCCTGACCGCCCTGCTCCTGCTGTACGGCATGGGCGGCCGGGCGGTGCCGATCCGCACCCGGCAGGTGGTGACCGAGATGAGCCGACCGGTGCGAGCGGCCGTGGCGGCGGGCGTGGTGGGGATGTACTGCGCCGACCGGATCGACTCGCCCGTCCTCGGCCTCACCGTCGGCGGCGCGGTCGTCGCCTTCGTCTTCGTCCTGCTGGCCTGGGCCATGGGCGCCTCCGGCGTCACGCCCGCACTCCGTTCCGTCACACGAAGGCTCGCCGATGTCCGTATCCGCTGATCGTCCGTCCGTGCCCGCTGATCGGCCGTCCGTGCCCGCTGATCGCGCGCCCGTCCCCGCCGGGCGCTCGTCCGCGTCCGCCGGTCGCCCGTCCGCATCCGATCACCCGGCCGTCCCCGCCGCCCGTCCGCGCGTCTCCGTCGGCCGTGGACAGGCGGGGGCCGCCCCCGCACCCCTCTGGGTGGCCATGTACCACTCCGTGGGCGACTGCTCCGACGACCCGTACCGCATCACGGTCTCGCCGGATCGCCTCGACGCGCAGCTGGGCTGGCTGCGGCGGCGGGGACTGCGCGGGGTCGGTATGGCCGAGCTGCTCGCCGCCCGGGCCCGGGGCGAGGGCCGGGACCTGGTGGGGCTCACCTTCGACGACGGGTACGCCGACTTCGTCGACAGCGCGCTGCCGCGCCTGCGGGCGCACGGCTGCGGGGCCACGCTCTTCGTGCTGCCGGGACGGCTCGGCGGCGAGAACGCCTGGGATCCGCTGGGCCCGCGCAAACCGCTCCTCGACAAACAGGGCATCCGGGTGGCCGCCGCCACGGAGGGCATCGAGATCGGCTCGCACGGCCTCACCCACGTCGACCTGACGAAGGCGGACGACGAGACCCTGCGCGCCGAGACCGCCGACAGCAGGGCCCTGCTCTCGGAGTTGATCGGCGCTCCGGTCCAGGGCTTCTGCTATCCGTACGGCACCCTCGACCAGCGCGCCGCCGACGCCGTACGGGACGCCGGGTACGCCTACGCCTGCGCGATCGACCCCGGCCCGCTCAACGGGCCGTACGCGCTGCCCCGGGTGCACATCGGCAAGGAGGACACGGCCCTGCGGCTGCTGCTGAAGCGGAAGCTGCACCGGCTGCGCCGGCGTCCCGTCGAGGGGGTCTGAGTCGACGTGAAGGCGCTGCACATCATCACCGGCCTGGGCGTCGGCGGCGCGGAACAGCAACTGCGGCTGCTGCTGCGCCACCTGCCGGTCGACTGCGACGTGGTGACACTGACCAATCCGGGCCCGGTCGCCGACGGTCTCACCGCCGACGGCGTCCGCGTCACCCACCTCGGCATGGCCGGCAACCGCGATCTCGCCGCGCTCCCCCGGCTGGTGCGGGTGATCCGTGCGGGCGGCTACGACCTCGTCCACACCCATCTCTACCGGGCCTGCGTCTACGGCCGGATCGCCGCCCGGCTGGCGGGGGTCCGCGCGGTCGTCGCCACCGAGCACTCCCTCGGCGACTCGCAGATGGAGGGCAGAAGGCTCTCCGCCGGAGTCCGCGCCCTGTACCTCGCCAGTGAGCGGCTCGGCCGGTCCACGGTCGCCGTCTCGCCGACCGTCGCCGACCGGCTGAAGCGCTGGGGCGTGCCGGCCCCCCGGATCGAGGTCGTACCCAACGGCATCGACCTCGCGGGCTTCCGCTTCGATCCGGACCTGCGGGAGCTGACCCGGCGGCGCCTCGGGCTGCCGGAGGACGCGTACGTCGTCGGGGGCGTGGGCCGGCTCGCGGCGAGCAAACGGTTCGACGTGCTGATCCGCGCCCTCGGCCAACTACCGGACGACTGCTGGCTTTTGGTGGTCGGCGGCGGCGCCGAGGAGAGCGTGCTGCGGCGGACCGCCCAGCGGGCCGGGGTCGCCGACCGGGTGCTGCTCACCGGGGAGCGCCCGGCGGCCGGGGCCCCCGGTACCGATCTGCCCTCCCTGATGAACGCCATGGACGTGCTCGCCTCCCCCAGCGCCGAGGAGGCCTTCGGGCTCGCGGTGGTCGAGGCGATGGCGTCCGGGCTGCCCGTGCTCTACGTCTCCTGCCCGGCGATCGAGGACCTGCCACCGGGCGCGACCGCCGGCGCCCGACGCGTCCAGGGGGGCGCTGAGTCGTTCGTACGCGCCCTGCTGGACGTCCGCGCGCAGGGCGCACGCCCCCGCGCCGTCCCCGCCGCCGCCCAGCACTACTGCATCACCCGCAGCGCCGCCCAGCTCATGGACGTGTACGCGGCCGCCGTCTCCAGCACGCCCTCGCCGACCCCGCCCCTGGGAGTGAGTTCCGTATGACCGACCGTACGACTGACTGCACGACCGACAGTACGCCCGACCGTCCGTCCGACAGCCCGACCCGTGGGTCGGCTCCCCTCGCCCGCGGCAGGTCCCTGCCCCCCTGGTCCCTGCTCGCCGCGGGCGCGCTGCTCGGGGGGCTCGCCGGGGGCGCGTACGGCGTGGTGAAGGCGCCCGTGTACACCGCCACCAGCTATGTCGTCGCTGTGCCCGCCGAGGGGTCGGACCCCCAGTCGGCGCTCGGTTTCGCCCAGGCGTACGGGCGCGTCGCGACGCAGGTCGCGGTGCTCGGGGACGCCCAGGTGTGGGCGGGGGTGTCGGTCGGGACGCTCAAGAAGAACGTGCGGACGGCGACGTCGCCGGACGCGCCGATGGTCGCCGTGTCGGCCACCTCCGCACGGCCGGACCTCGCCGCCGACATGGCCAACGCCGTCTCCCGCGCGCTGACCCGGCACGCGAACGACTCCGAGCGGTCGACGCGCGTCGAACTGCAGGAGTTCGCCCGCGCGACCAGGCCGACCGAGGCGTCCTCGGCGTCGTCGACGGTGACCGGCCTGGTGGGCACCGCCGCCGGCGGGCTGCTCGGCGGGCTCGCCCTGCTGGTCCGGCCCCGGCGCGCCCCACAGACCCCACCCGCCGCTTCCGTACCGGGCCCCGCTCTCGCCGCAGACACCCGCGGACAGCTGTGACCAGCGCTCTGCACACGGGGGCGAGCACCACCCTGCGCGCCGAACTCTGCACCGACGAGGGCGAGTTCGGCGAGCTGACCGAGGCCTGGGACCGGCTGTACCGGCGCTGCGGCGCGGCCACCCCGTTCCAGAACCACGCCTGGCTGCACTCCTGGTGGTTGTCCTACGGCACCCCCGGCAGACTCCGTCTGGTCCTGGTCCGCGACGGTGCCGAACTGCGCGCGGTCGCCCCGCTGATGCTCGTACGGCGTCCGCTGCCGACCCTCGTCCCGCTCGGCTGCCCCATCTCCGACTTCGCGGACGTGCTCCTCGACGACGAGTACGCCGAGCAGGCGTCGGCGGCGCTCGCCGAGGGGCTGTCGGCCGTCGCCCGGACAGCGTTGATCGACTTCCGCGAGGTACGGCCGGGCGCCGCCGTCGAACGGATCTACGACCACTGGCGGGGTCCGCGTCGCAAGGTGGCCGACTCGGTCTGCCTGGAGCTGCCCGCCCAGCCCATGGACGAGTTGCTCAAGCGACTGCCCAACTCCCGGGCCCAGCGGGTGCGCGCCAAGCTCCGCAAGCTCGGTGACCTCGGCATCGAGCCGCGTGCCGTGCGCCCCGACGAGGTGGACGCGGCGCTGCGGACGATGCTGGACCTGCACCGGCTGCAGTGGCAGGACCGCAAGGTGACCACCGAGCACATGCGGCCCCGTTTCTCCGAACATCTGGTCCGCTCGGTCGGGCCGATGGTGCGCTCGGGGGATGCGGTGGTGACCGAGTTCCGGCTGGGCGGCGACGTCCTCGCTGTCGACGTCACCCTGCTGTCGCGCCGGCTGGCGGGCGGCTACCTCTACGGCGCCCACCCTCGGCTGCGCGAACGCAAGGCGGACGTCGCCACCATGCTGCTCGACGCCTGTGCACGGCAGGTCGGCTCCGGCGCCCAGCAGGTACTGAGCCTGCTGCGGGGCGCCGAGCCGTACAAGCTGCGCTGGCGCCCGGACACCGTGGTCAACCAGCGGCTGCTGCTCGCCCGCCGCCGCACCGCACCGCTGCTGTCGGCGGCGGCCTGCGACGCGGCGGCCCGCGGCCAGGGCAAGGAACTGGTCCGCCGCTGGCGCGCGCGCAAGGACGCGAAGGGCGCGGAGGGTACGAAGAGCCCGGAGAGAGCGAAGGGCTCGGAGAGCACGAAGAGCCCGGGGGGCGCGAAGGTCCCGGCACGTGCGGAGAACCCGGGCCGGAAGGACCGCGGTGGCGGCGGGCGGTGAACCGCCCGCCGCCGGCCGCGGGTCACCGGTAGCGCGCCCACCAGTCCGTGCGGATGCAGAGCTTCCCGCCGATCCAGTACTCCACCCAGTCGCCCAGCTCCAGCGGCGAGCAGTTCGGCGGGCGTACGGGCGTGGTGGGAGCCGGCTTCGGCGTGGGGGTCGGCGTCGGGGTGGGCGTGGGTGTCGG
>NZ_JARGEE010000275.1:0-12262 GCF_033794485.1 Streptomyces sp. MB09-02B | reverse complement strand
ACGCGTCAACGTCCTGTGGGCCCTCATCCGCGACCGACGGTGCTATCAAGTCACACCACCAGTCACCAGCGCAGCTTGACAACAGCATTAGGAAGCCTCGTTCGAGGCGGGTGCGCGCCGCCGCCCAGAGGCGGCTCAGACCCGGCCTGGACAGGAAGGCCAGCGCCTCGGGGGCGAGGGGTGGCTCGTCAGCCGCTCCCGGGTGCGTCGTACCGTCGCGCTCGCCCACCGCGCTCGGGTCCGTCGAACTGTCGCGCTCGCCCACCGCACTCGGGTCCGTCGAACCGTCGCGCTCCCCCACCGCACTCGGGTCCGTCGAACCGTCGCGCTCGCCCACCGCACTCGGGTCCGTCATACCGACACCAGCCTCCGCTGCCGCCCGTTCCACGTGTAGTGCAGCGTCGCCACGCCCCGCACATGTGGGTCTCGCAGGCACTCGTAGATGTGCAGCGACGGTACGTCGGGCCAGTTGCCGACCAGACGTTCGCTGGTGAGCACGAAGTCGAGGTCCAGTTCGACCAGGATGCGGCCGAGGCGTGCGTGGGTGGGTTCGTCGACCTTGGCGAAGGCGTCGTCCAGGAGGATGAGGCGGGGTGCGTGCGGGGCCGACTCGGCGAGGCTCGTGAAGTGGGCCGCCGACGCGGCGAAGAGGACCAGGTAGGAGAGCACGCGTTGCTCACCCTGGCTCATGCCCGTGCGACCGGAGAGCTTGCGGCGGCTCCCCGGTGCCGCGTCGTTCACCACCCAGGGCGTGAAGGTGAACCAGTCGCGGTAGTCGAGGGCCGTACGCAGGTGGGACGCGTAGCCCGCGGCCGGGTCGGCGCGGCGGGCGTCCTCGATACGGCGCTGGAGGACGTCGCGGAGCTGTTCGGACTGCTCACGGGTGCGCAGGCCGGAAGGGCTTCGCAACAGGTCCACGGCCGCCTTGACGTCCGCTTCCACGCCGTCGGCCAGTTTCCAGTCGAGGGTGACGCCCAGACCGTGCGACGTGCGGACCGTGGACAGGGTGGCGTTGAGCCCGGCCACCAAGGCGCTCGCGGCCAGGACCTGGGAGGAGAGGTGGTCGCCCAGTTCTCCGGTCAAAAAGCGCTGGAAGACCTCCCGCTCGCGTTCGGTCAGCCGGTCCCGGGCCTCGGCCGCCTGGGCCGCGATGCGCGCGCCGACCAGGGCGATGTCATGCGGGCCGTGGTCGTCGACGAGTCGGCAGAGCTTGATGCCGTCGTGTTCCTCGATCGTCGCGTCGTAGCCGCCGGAGAGCTGGTCGCGCAGATCCGTGTGACGGTTCAGGAGTGTGGTGTCCGAGACGTCGCGGCGTTCGGCGTCCAGCCGGTGGCGTACGGCATCGACCAGCAGGCGCAGTGCCCGGGTGCGCTCCCTGGCGTCGGCGTGGATCGGGTCCGGGGACTTCAGATCCTCTACGTCAGGATCCTCTCCGTCGTGATCGTCCTCGCCGTGATCGTCCTGGCCGTGATCGTCCTGGCCGTGATCGTCCTCGTCGGCTGCGAGGCCGGCTCCCTTCAGCACACCGGGCAGCGCCAGGGCTGCCCGCAGGCGCCTGCCGCGCTCCAGCGCCGCCGCCTCCAGGGTGACCAGCGCGTCGCGCCGCCCCTTCTCGTCCTCCTCCGCGCGCACCCGCTCATCGTGCAGGTCGGTCATGTCCTGCCGTACGCGCGGGAGTTGGCGACCCACGGCGTCCAGGCGGCGCTGTGCCTCGGCCTCGCGGGCGATGATCTCCTGCTCCGTCGCACCCAGCGCCTCCTCCAGGGCCTGGACCGTACGGCGAGCGGTGTCCAGACGGTCGAGCGCCCCGGTGTAGTCGGACTCGGCATCCCGGCGGGCGGCCGAGGCCCGCTCGTATTCCGTACGGCCGGCCCCGTGGCCGTCGGCGGTCTTCGCCACCGCACGGATCCGTCGCCGTAGTTGTTCCGTGCCCTGGCCCAGCCCTCTGAGCGCGAGACGGACCGTGTCGAGTGCCGTCGGATCGGCCGGAAGGCCGTGGGCACTGGCCGTCGCCTCGGTTTCCCTCCTGGCGGCGACGGCGCGGGTGCGAGCCTGCTCCGCCTCGCGGGTAGCCGCCGCGGCCTGCCCGTGGAGGGAGTCCGCGGCGCGCTCCGCCTCGGCGGTACGGGCCCACGCGTCGGTCAGCCCACGTGCCGCTGGCGGGCGGCGCAGCGCGTCGGCGACCTGGTCCCGGTGGTCGGTCAGCACGCGCAGGCCGTGCTCGCTCCGCGTCGACTCGTCCTCCACCACGGCCAGTTGCCGGTCCAGTTCGGCCAGCGTGCGGCGACGGGTCTCCGCACGCACCTCCGCGCCGACGTACTCGGCGGCCGGCTTGGCGTGCCGGCCGCGCGCGATGCCGAGCTTCCAGGAACCGTCGGTGCCGAGGACGGTGTGGGGCCCATCCGCCGAACCGGAGTACCCGGCCCTGTCCCCGACCAGAGCCACCGCCTCCAGCACCCGCCGAACCTGCTCCACCCCCACCCCGCTGTCCGGCGCGGCGACCGGACGCAGCGCCCGCGCGAGCGTCGGCTCGGCCGCAGGTGTTCCCGGGATCAGAAGGGTGTCCCTGGTGCCCGGGTCCAGGACCGTGCCGTCGGCGTGGACCCAGGCGTCGAGCAGGCCGCTCGCCTCCAGCGCGGCCTCCAGACCGGCCCGCGCCTCGGGCGCCAGGCCGTCTGCGAAGTCCACCAGGCGGTACAGAGGCGCCCCGGTGCCGGGTGCGCGGGAAGCTGCGCGGTGGGGTGGGGGCGGCGGCTCGGGGTCGGTACGGCGTTCCCACTCCTCGCGCTCGCCGCGGAGGCGGTCCCGTTCGGCGGTCAGTTCGCGGAGGGTCACGGCCAGGGCGACGCGCTGCTCGCTCAGCTCCGCCAGCCACGGGTCGACAGTCGAACGGGCCGCGTCGGCCACGTCGTCAGGGGTCCGGGCGGGGAGCGGACCGTCCGCCGGGTCGTGGGCGACCAGGGCGTCCGCAGCGTCCAGCGTCAGCCCGGTGAGGCTCCGCAACCGCTCCGTCCAGGCGCGGGCCGAGTCGGCGTACGTCTCTCCCTCACGCGCCGCTTCCTGTCGGCGCCGCTCCACCCGGGAGCGCGCGTGATCCGTCTGTTCCTCCAGACGCTCACGGGCGGCATCGGCCTCCCGCGCCTCCCGCTGGGCTCGCTCCGACTTCGCGATGAGCCCGCAGAGTTCGGTGACGGACCGAGAGCGGTTCCTGATCACCGGTTGCGCGGCGTCGAGCCGGGCGTCCCACGCTCGCAGGGCACTCGCGCACGCCTCGGTGTCCACCGCCGGCACCTGACTGTGCCGTACGAGGTGGAAGTCGCCCTCCGGAGAGGTCAGTTCGGCTGTCGTCGCGGGCGCCGCCGACGCGGCTTCGGCCGCCACGGGATCCCCCAGGTGCACTGGGTCGAGCCCGGACCGCTCCGCCTCCCGTACCAAATCCCCGTGTGCCGTGCTCAGTTCGACCAGTTCATCACCGAGTCTCCCGGCCTCGGCGATGAGGCGCCGGCCCGCCTCCTCCTGGTTGGTGTGGGCCTGGCGCAGGGACTTGAATGCGGTGGCGGCCGCGCTGTGCAGAGCGGTGACGGTGGCTCGTTTCTCCGCGAGTTCCTGCAGGCCGCGGTATCCGGCACTGGCGTGCAGTGCTGCCAGGTCCGTCTCCGCGTCCGCCTGCTCGCCCTCCAGTGTCTCGACCCGGGCGCCGAGTTCCGCCTCGCGCCCACGGAGCGCCTCCGACCTCGTTGCCGCGTCACCCGCGGCCTTGCGGTACCGCGCGAGTTGCTCCAGTTCGTCGGCCGCCTCGCCCGCGCGGCGGCGCAGCGCCCCGTGCAGATAGCCGCGGTAGTCGGTGAGGAAGGTGCGCAGCGCCTGGTCCGTCCGCTCCAGGCGTCCGAGGTCGGCCCGTACGGCGTCGAGGTCGTCGAGGTTACGGGCCACCTTGTCGACGATCTCGTCGTCGAGGGCGGGCAAGGTCTCGGCGAGAACCGAGACCAGACCGCCCGAGTCGATGCGGTCGCCGATCGTGGGGCGGCGCAGCCGGTGGAGGAGGTGGAGCAGATTGCGGTAGCGGGCGGGGTCCGTCAGGCCGAACAGTTCACGGGCGACCCGGGCCCGGTGCTCCACGGCCCGGTCGGTGACGTTCTCCGGGCCGACGAGCGACTTGAGCTGGTCGACGGGGAGCGGCTGGCCGGCGGGGGTGAGGTGCAGCTCCTCGCCGACTCGGAGCGGGGTGGTGAAGAAGAACGGTTTGGCCGTCCTGGTCGACTGGGACGCGCGGACGGCCGCGCCGAGGGTGAGGTACTGGTGGGTGCCGTCCTCGTCGGTGCGCGCGAACTCCACCCACAGGTAGCCCAGCCGGTTGGTCCGCTCGAAGCCGTCGAGCAGCAACCACAGAAGGGTGGTGCGCCCGGTTCCGGTGGCGTCCAGGGCACGGGCGTCGCCGTCGAGCAGGTACGGCAGCAGCATCTCCAGGGCCTTGGACTTGCCGGCGCCGTTCTTGCCGCGCAGCAGCAGCCGGCCCTCGCCGAAGGCGAACTCCTGCTCGTCGTACTGCCAGACGTTGCGGATGCCGGCGCGGTGCAGGCGGTAGCGGTGCGGGGACGGCGGACTGTTCACCGGGGCGGCTCCTGGGAGAGGTCGTCCGTCGGGGACGCCGGGGATCCCGGGGACGCCGGGGATCCCGGGGACGCCGGGGATCCCGGGGACGCTGGGGACACCGGGGACTGGTCGTCGGTACGTGACTTGACCACCACGGTGGTGGCGTAGCGGGCACTGGCGGCGAGCAGGATCCAGCCGTCCTTCGTACGGCCCTGGCCGCGGGCCCCCGAGACATCGGTGACGGCGCGGCCGTCGGCCGCCGACTCCTCCTGCCCCTCGGACACGCCGTGTCCGTCCGCGCGCACGGGTCCTACGGGCGCCAGCAGGCGCATCCGGACGAGGAGGTCGAGGACGGCGGCGAGGAACCCGGCCCGGTCCTCCAGATGGCCACGCTGCCAACTGCTGCGCTTGCCGTACTCGTCGATGAGTTCGTCGAGCAGCTCGGGCAGCAGCCCGTCCGGCACGGGTACGCCGATGACGAGCCGCCCGCCGGTCGCGGGGTGGCCGGCGTCCTCAGGGCGCAGTCGGGCCACCAGCCGCTCCACGAGGAGCAGCGCGGCTTGGGCCACAGTGCCGGTGCCGGGCAGGTGCAGGTCGGTGAGGTCGCCCTCCGGGTCGACGAGGGCGATGCCCTCGGCGCGGATCTCGGCCTCCAGGCCGAGCAGTTCGGAGAACGCCTGGGCCTCGCGCCGTTGCCGGGTGCGCAGCCATTCGCGCTCGGCGTCCGTGAGGTCGTCGAGATGGACGACGGGGGTTTCGACGAGACGCCTGCGGACGTAGGTGCGTGGCCCGCCGAATCCGGCGTCGGCGGACCGGCGTACGAGGTCGGCGCCGTCGCGGCTCTGGGCGAGCGGCCCGGCGACGACGGCCCGCGCGATCTCGCGATCCACGGTCAGCAGCGCCTCCCCGGCCCGCTCCTCGGCGACGGCGGAGACCTGGCCCTCGGTCTCCACCAGGACGCCCCAGTCGACAAGTTGCCGTAGCGCGGCGGCGAGCGTGCGCCGCTCGGCCTGCCGGCCGGTGTCGGCGAGCTCGATTCCGGCGTCGACTGCCGCTGCCCGCAGATCGGAGACGAGCTGGGAGAGCAGGAGCTGTTCCGGTGCGGTGACGAGAACGGAGAGGGCGAGGGCCAGATAGGAGTACGTACGGGGAGTGAACGGTGTCCCGGTGGAGGGCCGTTCCAGACGGTGCCCCGAGCCGGGCCCGAGACCGGCCTTGAACAGCCGGGCGTACGAGGCCTCCACCAACAGGCGGTAGCCGAACACCTGCTGGAAGCGCTGGGCGAGCCAGTCGGCGTGCCGGCGGACCAGCGGGAAGGTGTCGCTGTGCGGTCCGGTGCTGGTGACCAGGGGGTGGGCGAGCAGCAGCCGTGCGGCGGCGCGGCGCTCGGCCGCGAGCGCGACGTCGTGTGCGGAGGGCAGGGCCATCAGGCGCTCGCCTCCCCGGACCTCTGCCGGGGCACGTCCCGTACGGCATCCGCCCCTGCCAGACTCTCGACGGCGAGGGTGAGGTCGTCGACCGTCAGGTCGCCGTCGACGGAGCGCAGGACCGTATGCCGACCGAGGGTGCGCCGAGCGGTCAGCCGCACGCCGAGATCAGCGTCCCCCGCGTGCGCGCCGTCGAGCAGGAAGTCAGCGGTGTCCTTGCGCAGTTGGGCGTTGCCGAGGGCGGTGGTGAGAAGCTCCAGCAGCAGCCGCATGGCCGGTGCGCCGAGTCTGACCTGATGGAAGCTGCCGGAGGCGCTGAGCAGTTCGTCGGCCGCGGCCTGCCGTTCCTCGGCCTGTTGCCGGGCCTGCTCGACAAGGCGGCGCCTCTGCTCGGAGTGGTCCTCCGCGGCAGCGGCCCGCCCGCGGGGAGCTCTGCTGCCGCGCTCGCGCAGCGCCACCGGCACATCCACCACAGGCCCGGTCCACCAGCTCACATACGCCGGTACGGACCGGTCCGGGTCCGGCGCCACTCCCAGGTGCCGTGCGCCATGGAGCCCGAACGCGGCGACCGCGATGTCATGGGCCTCCTCCGGTTCCGCCGCGTCGAACCAGGCGGCCAGCCGCAGCAGGTCCTTGCGGCGGGACATCTCTCCGGAGGCGGAGCGCAGCATCCGCTTGGCGTTGGCGAGGAGTGACTGCAGGGCGCGGAGGGTGGCGTCCCGGAGCTGGTCCACCTGACTGCCGTGCGCGTGTCCGCCGGTGTCGGTGAACCAGTCGCGCAGCCCCTCCCAGTCTGAGAGGTCCCGTCCGCGGCTGCGCTGCACCCGCGTCTCGGGCAGCCCGTCGGCGAGCGTCCCGATGCCCGCCGCCTGCGCGTCGATCCGGGCGAGCAGCGCGGGCAGGTGTGGCCACACGGCGTCCAGGTGCGTGGCGATGCGCGGGGCCCGGAAGGAGATGTCCTCAGTGATCGCCTCCACGTAGTCGAGCAGTAGTTCCTTGAACCCCTGGTACTCGGCACCGTCGAGGTCGTAGCGCGCGAGCACCTGGCCCAGATACGCGTAGAAGTCCCGTACGGACTCGGCGAATTCGGCGAACTGTACGAAGAGGGTGCTGATCCGCTCCAGCGCCTGCTGCGGATCCGCACCGCCCGGCACGCCGACCATGGCCGCGATCTCGCGGAGACCCCGGTCGACGAGGGTGAGCAACTCGCTGCTGACCTCACGCGCGGCGTCCGCCCCGGCCAGCACCTCGTCCGCGTGGCGCTGCACCCGCTCTCCCAGCTTGGACAGCTGGTAGCGGGACCGGGAACGCTGGTATTCGGCGATGCTCGTCGCTGTGACCGTGTGCGTGCTCCGCAGCAGATTGCCCCACCGGACGAGCTGTTCGAGTCGGACGGTGAGTGTCTCCGCGTCGAGCGCCGCCCCGGGGCCGCCCGGATCACCCGGATCACCCGCCCGCGCCAGCTTGGCGAGCACGTCCGGAACGGCCAGGTCCGCGAGCAGCGTGCCGCAGAACACCCGCATCACCGCGACGTAATCCAGGCGCTCGGGTGCGCTGAGGTAGGCGTAGGCGCTGAGCCGCTGCCAGACCGCGGGGTCGCGCCCCCGGTCGTGCCGATCCTCGTTCGCTTCCTCGTACAGTCCGTCCCCCTCCATACCGACGAGCGTACGGATCGGGGCTGACACTCGAGACCCGGTCGGGAAGTTCGACGCCTCTCCCGTCGCCGCCCTGACCACCAACGCCATGACCATCGCCCATGGGCACCCGCTCTGCGAGCGCCGGGCAGCACCATCATCCACTCCGATCACAGCGTGTGGTTCGGGTCCTGGGCACTCGACTACCGGTTCGCGCACAAGCGGTGTTCGCCTGCCTCCGCCTCCAACCGAGCCGTCATCCCGGAAGAACGCCAGATACTGCGCCCGCGCGACCTCCTCCTTCATCTTCCCGCAAGACGCCGCCCGCGACGAGCAGTTCGTCCGCCACGTCGATGAATCGGGGCGGCAGCACCCGTCTCCCCTGTTCGAACGCCGCGATCGTGGACGCCGAGTACCTGCTCCCCGACGCCCCGAAGTCCGCCCGCTCCAGCCCCGCCCCGCTCACCTCTAACGCCCGCACCGACCGACGCCCAAGCTGGAACCCCACGGCTACCACACCGCCAACCTCGAAAATTCACCCACACAAGTGCTCACCATCGGTACCGGCTCAGCCGGCCGAGTGGACCGATTCGGCCTTGAGGCGGCCATGCGATCGAGCCGAACTGCTGCTCACACGCACGTGGTTGATAGATTTGCGTGAGCGACGGGCGGCAGCCATTGCACGGCTCGCCGAAGCACGACTGGGGACGGGACGGGACGGGGTACCGAATTGGCCTGGGAAGAGTGGGAGAGGGCCAAGGCTGCGGCGTCGGAGGGCCAGGCCGCGCGGATGCGGCTGAATCAGGCCGGGCCGGCAGGTGCTGGTGACTCGGATCTCGTGGTGCACCAGGACGACCTCGGGGCCGTCGGCACGAGGCGTTCATCCTCCACGGCGAGCTGAAGAAGAAGGCCGACGTCGTCGGTGCGGGCGTGGACAAGCACGGATCCGGGTCCACCATGCAGGCGGCCGCCGCGCTCAAGAGCCACAACCTCGGGCTCGGTGCGGAACTGGAGTCGACTGTCGAGATCTGGACCTCGCAGGTGAAGCACGTCCTGCAGGCCTGCGCGCACATCTCCAACCACCTCGACTTCAGCAAGAAGCCGCATGCGCAGGAGGACGCCAGGATCGGCGCCGAAATACGGGGCCGTACCGGACCGTTGCCCGTCTCAGCGCTGAACGACTACTTCAAGTAGGTAGTGGCGGAATGGGAGATTTCTCGTACTCGGACCTCATGGCGCTGGACCTCACCAAGCTGGGCACGGCCGCGTCCGACTGGAGAACGATGGCCGGCGATCTGGCCAAGCTCACGACCGACGTACGGGACGGCTTGACGAAGAAGTCCGACACAGCCCGTTGGAAGGGCGCCAACGCCAGCGTGACCAAGGACTTCGTGCGCAAGACGGCCAAGGAGTTCACCGACCTCCAGACAGAGGCCGAAAGCATCGCCAACGTCCTCGCAGACGCCCACGCCGAACTGACGCGGTACCAGAAGCAGGCGCAGAGCCTCACCGACTCGGCACGCAAGGGCGACCCGGCCCACAACCCGCCGGACCCCGGTCTCCTCGTCTTCGACGGCCCGGGCGGCGCGGTTCGCGTCTCGGAGGCGATGTGCACGCCCGAGGGCCCCCGACCAGCGGACCAAGGACCGGATCCAGTGGTACGCGGACACGCTGACCGGAATCGTCCAGCACGCCGCCGAGGTCGACGCGGCGGCGGCACGCGCGCTGCGCAAGAGTCACGGCAACGACCCTCACAACGCGGGCCATGCCAAATACACCTCCCTCGACGAGGAACAACTACCGCGCGCGAAGGAACTGGCCGCGCTCGGAGGGGACACGAGCCCGAAGCAGCGGGCCGAACTGGCGCGCCTGTGGGAGTCCCTGAGCCCCGAGGCACGGGCACAGCTCTGGCTGGCGCAGAAGGACGACCTAGTGGCAGCAGGGATTCTGAGCCCCTCCATGCCGCAGATCGCGCCGGACGCGGGCTCGGGAAAGCACGGGTCCGAGTCACCGGGCTTCGACGAGTGGGCCACCAAGCAGAAGATGGAGCTGCTGACAGAGGGCGCCGACTGGAAGGGCATGACGGACGCGCCCCGTCACATGGCCCACTACCTGGGAAACAGCGGCAGCCCCATGAACCTGCCCGTGGACAAGATGATGACGGACGTCCCCACCTTCAGAACGTACGTCGACGACATCGTCCGACTGAACCAGGACGACTGGCGCAAGCACGCCCTCGCGGAGTTCGAGAAGAACGGAGGGAAGCCGGTCGCCTTCCCGGTCGAGGCGAAGCAGCCCGAGGGCTTCTACTTCACTCAGCAGGCCGATCCCAACTGGTTCTACGCGGTGGGCGGCGCCAATACCAACGTCACCGGCGTGGTGACGGCCGTTCCGGATGTGAATGGCGAGCCTGAGATCAGCATCGACTACCAGGCAAACGTCTGGGACCGCTACAACTGGGACGAGGGCAAGGACGTCAACGTCGGCCCGCAGGACATCCCCGACGGAGAGATGGCCAAGCTGCACCGGGTAGGCCTCTCCCAGGAGTTCGACATGTCGGGCAGCAGCAGCGTCCAGCACTACGATCTCGGCTCCTCGGAGCCCAACGACGACCCGCTACCGGGTCCCGACGACAGCAGGGACGAACGCTTGAATCCCGGCCGAGAGCAACAGCAGGACCGTACGACCGGCAGGGCGGCGGAGAGGGCGGACGGCCGATGAACGACGTCTACGCGTACCGGGCCCCCGAGGAGGGCGGTGGCGGCGGCAACGGCGGTCGTGGCGGCCGCCGCTGGTGGCTCATCGCAGGCGTGACCGTCGGCGTGCTCGCCCTCTCGGGCGCCGTGACCGCAGGAGGGTGGCTCCTCGCCGACCAGGGCGGCGACGGCGACGGCGCCGACGACCGTGTGGCGGAACAGGCGGCGGACGCGAGGTGGGCCGAGGGGATCTCGTCGGAGTGGATGAGCGAGCAGATGGGCCTTGACGTCCCGGTCACGGCCCGGTCCCCCCAGGCCGCGTACGAGGTCACCTCCCGCTTCGACACGGGCCTCCTCACCTTCACGCTGACGAGGTCCGAGGCGGAGACCTACCTGGAGGAGCATCCCCCGGAGGGCAAGTGGCTGGAGCCCTCCTCCGCGCAGGCCGACGTCACTCCCCATGACTTCGCCCACCTCGGACTCCCGGAACCGGAGACGTTCAAGGACGGCATGCGCTACGGCTACGTCTGCCCCGACGCCGCCAAGGCCACCGAGGATCCCGGCGCCTCCGGCACCCCTGACAACCCGTTCGGCATGTCCGACGCGTACGACACGTCCGACGAGCGCTGCGTCCGTCTGTACGCACACGAGTACGCGCCGAAGCGCACCCGCATCTACCTCCGCGCCCATTTCGAACCTGGCAACAGCCCTCTCCCAGCGACCCCGTCCTCGTCGGCATCGGCATCGACATCGGCACGCTGAAGACCTCGTCCGATCAGGCGGCCGAGTGGGCCGGTTCAGCCGTGCGGAGGCCACGGCGTTCCCGGCAGTCCCGGCACAGGGCGTGCGGGTCGGACGAGCGGAAGCCGCGGTCGCAGCCGTCGCAGTTGATCATCTGCAGCGGCCGCGGTGGGCGCGTCACCGTTGCCGTACCAGCGGGACCCGTCGGCAGCGGTGGTGGGAGAAGGGTTGTCAGGCGGTATCCGAGGAGGCTCGCCGGGCAGCGGATGGGGACCGCCTCGGACGGGAGGCCCGCAGTGAGCGTGCGCGTGATCTGGTCCGGCGTCGCGGCACGGGCGAGCCAGGTCTCGACAGCGGGCGCGAGCCGCTGAACGTCCCGTTCGGACAGCAACAGCCGGGCGTCGGCGAGGCGTAGACGCGCGAGCAGGTCGGCCGCCGGTCCGGTGGGCACGGCGACGGGTTCGGGCGCAGCACGCCTCGTACGTACGGAAGCCGGCGACGAGTCAGGCCGCGAGCCCGCCGCCTCGCCCGGGACAGCCACCGGTCCCACAGCTGGACGAGGCTCGGGCTCATCCCGTGCGGCAGAGGCCTGGACAGGGGCGGCAGCCTCCAGACCGCCGCCCCGCATCGAAGCTCGTACGACCAGCCCCGGGTGATCGAGGAAGAACGTGCGCGTGGCAATACGCCCGTCCCCGAGCGGTACGCGGCGGCGCACGAGATACCCGGCGTTCTCCAGTTCCCGCAACGCCTTGCCGATCGTCACCTCGCCCTCCCGGAAGCGCAGGGTCAACGCCTTGATGCTGACCGAGGCGCCATCCGGGAGGGACTGGATGTGGACGCCGATGCCGATAGCCGTGGCGGAGAGGCTGGGGTGTTGGGCGAGGTGGTTGCCGACGACGGTGTAGCGCTCGGTGTGGCGGTGCCGTACGTGGAGGACTCCGGCGCGGGGCGCGTCCGGCGGGAGTTCCGGAGGCGCGGGCGGCGAGTGCTCGGGCGACGGGTACGCGGGCACGGCCGCGTTAGACTGCGGGTCAGCCATGGGGAAGGTGATGTCTTCCTGTGTGGTCAGGCCCTCGCCGGGATTGCAGTCCTGCCGGGGGCCGTTCTCTGTTTGCGGTTGTGTGCGGCGACCGTACCCCTTTCTTTTTTAAACCCCTACCCCTCCCCCCCA
>NZ_JARGEE010000274.1:0-12318 GCF_033794485.1 Streptomyces sp. MB09-02B | reverse complement strand
TACCCGTCCCTCCCCCACTCTCGGCTTCGCTCGAGCGGGAGGTGCCCCCATCCAGGGGCTGCGCCCCTTCGACCCCCTCGGTGTGTTCTTCGGCTGCGGGCGGGTGGGGCTTCTCGCGCAGTTCCCCGCGCCCTTGGCGGGGCGCGGTTCGCCGTGCCTCTGGCAAAGCGCTCGGGTTTGGTCGAGTGTGGTCCAACCATGGGGTCGTGGGAGGGAGTTGAGCGTGGTGGTGGCCGGGAACATCGACGAGGTTGTGGACGGGCTCGCCGGGGTCGTGCGGGAGGCGCGGCGGGGCGGTGATCGGGTGGGGTACTTCGCGGCGCTGTACCGCCAAGTGACGGTCGAGGTCCGCAGGGCCATTCACGAGGGTTTGTTCGACGACGGTGCCCGGATGGACCGCTTCGACACCCTCTTCGGCAACCGCTACTTCGAGGCGTACGACGCCTGGCGCCGCGACCGGAGCGGGCCGCGCTGCTGGCGCGAGACGTTCGGGCTGCTCGACGACGCCGACACCGTCATCGTCCAGCACCTGCTCCTCGGCGTGAACGCGCACATCAACCTGGACCTGGCCGTCGCCGCTGCGCGGACCAGCCCCGGCGAGGACATCCACGCCCTGCGGCGCGACTTCCTGCTGATCAACGACATCCTCGGACGGGTCGTGCTGGCCGTGCAGGAATCGCTCGGCGCCCTGTCGCCCCTGATGTCGCTGCTGGACCAGATCGGAGCCCGCACCGACGAGCGGATCCTCGACTTCAGCGTCCGGCGGTCGAGGGAGGAGGCCTGGTTCAACGCGGTGCTGCTCGCCGGCCAGGACGAGGAGGAGCGCGCGGCCACCATCGAGCGGCTCGACATCCGTGCCGCCGTCCTCGCCCGGTTGATCGCCCGCCCCGGCGGGCTCGTCCGTCCCGCCCTGCAGCTGATCCGGAGCACCGAGAGCGACGACGTGCCCGCCGTCATCACCCACCTGGACCGGGCCGTGCGGTGACCCCCGCGGTTCAGTCCTCCGCCGCCCACTGGCGCAGCTCGTCCTTCAGGGACCGCTGAAAGGTCGTCAACAGCGCCTGCACCACGAGCGGTTGCATATGGACCGACAGGGATTTCACGGCCTGTGGATCGCGTTCCTCCACCGCGTCGCGGAAGAGCCGCGACAACTCCTGGGCCGCCGCGCGCGAGTGCTCGATCAACACGGTCCGCGCGGCGCGGATCGACTCCTCCGACAGCGGTACGCCGAGCAGCTCCACGCCCAGCCGCAGCAGCCCCGGGTCCACCCGGAGACCGTCGCCGTCCGGTTCGACCACGCCCATCGCCACGAGCCGTTCGACGTCCTCCTCGCCGAGGGCCCGCCCCGCCCGCCGGTCGAGCTCCTCCCGCGTGACCGTCGCCACCGCGTCCGGCGCCCATGAGGCCACCACCGCGCGCTGGAGCGCGAGATCGCGCGGGGTGAGGTCCGGCGGAAGCCGTCGCAGGTACTCCTCGATGGCCGCCAGGGTCATGCCCTGCCGCTGCAGCTCCTCGATCAGCGCGAGCCGGGCCAGGTGCTCCCGACCGTACCGGCCGACCCGGCGGGGTCCGATCTCCGGCGGCGGCAACAGGCCCCGGGTGCCGTAGAAGCGGACCGTACGCACCGTGACGCCCGCCCGCGCGGCCAGCTCGTCGACGGTGAGAACGATCTCCTCGGAGCCGGAGCCGGAGCCGGAGCCGGAGCCGGAGCCGGAGCTCTCCCCGATGTCGGTCGTCATGCACAGCAGTATCGCCGCCCCATCACTGCCGTGGCACCTCGGCCGACACCGACTGATTGTCAGTGCCGCCCCGTACGGTGGCGTCATGTCGGGGATCACGTACGTCCGGGGCGATGCGACCGTGCCGCTGGGCAAGGGGGTCAAGGTCATCGCCCATGTCAGCAACGACCTGGGTGGCTGGGGCAAGGGCTTCGTCCTCGCCCTGTCCCGCCGTTGGCCGGAGCCGGAGGCCGCCTACCGCGCCTGGCACCGCGACCGCGCGACCAACGACTTCGGACTCGGCGCCGCCCAGTTCGTCCAGGTCGGCCCCTACACCTGGGTCGCCAACCTGATAGGCCAGCGCGGTATCCGCACCGGCAGCAAGGGGGTGCCCGTTCGCTACGAGGCCATCGACACGGCCCTCGGCCTGCTCGCCGACAAGGCCCTGGAGCTGGATGCCTCGGTCCACATGCCGCGCATCGGCTGCGGACTCGCCGGCGGCAAGTGGTCCCGGGTCGAGCCCCTGATCCTCGACCGGCTGGTCCGGCGCGGGACAGAGGTGACGGTGTACGACCACGGGGACTGATCCGTGGTCGGCGCGCGGTACCGCACGCCCGGGAACGGGTAGGGCACCGGTATGGATCTCCTCCCGATGGACATCGGCCCGTTGAACCCCGTCGTGGGGGAACTCGTCGTCGCGGCGGTGCTGTTCGCGCTCGTGTTCCTCTTCTTCGTCCGGTCCGTGCCCCGGATCCAGCGCGTCCTGGACGAACGGGAGGCCGCGACCAAGGGGACCGAGGCCGAGGCCGAAGCCCTCGGGGAGCAGGCCCGCGTCAAGCGGGCGGAGGTGGCGCAGGCCCTGGCCGAAGCCAGGCACGAGGCCGCCCGAATCCGCCAGCGGGCCTTCGAGCAGGGCACGGCCCTGATCGCCGAGGCCCGCGCCGAAGGCCGACGCGAGTACTCCACCCTCCTCACCGAGGGCCACGCCCACCTGGCGGCGGACCGAGCCAGAGCCGAGGCCGAACTCCGCGTCCACGTAGCCGAACTGGCCTCGGACCTGGCGAGCAGAATCATCGGGGAACAGATCGAGACAAAGGTCCACCCACGCCCCTGAAGGAGGGGGGAAGCCCACCTTCCAGGGGCGCGGGGAACCGCGCCGCACGCCCGCGCGTCGGCGTCCGGCGCGTTGGTGAACCAGTCACGACGAACCTGCGGCACGCGCCCGGGGCGATGAGTCTGCGGTGCAGAAGCCCCTGTCGCAGGATCGCCGTTCCGTCGTCACGAGTGATGCGGACCCATACCCCCTTCCCGGCCACACCGTGGCCGAAGTCCCACGAGTCCCCAACAGTCCCTCTGTCGCACGGGAGTTGACCGCAGTACCGTCCGCGCATGCCGATACCTGTGCGACGCGCACGCTTCACGACCTGGAGATCGCTCGCGACGGCCGCCACGGCCGCCGCCCTGGCCGCCACGTTCCTCACTCCGGCGGCCGCCGGCACCCCGGCCCCCCGCAAGAGCGAGCCGGTCTACTCGTACGACGACGCCGTCCGCGAATCCGTCTGGGTGGACACGGGACTGGACGGCGACCGCGACGGGAAGCCGGACCGGGTCGCCGTCGACATCGTCCGCCCGAGTGAACCCGCCCGGCAGGGCCGCAAGATCCCCGTGATCATGGACGCCAGCCCTTACTACTCCTGCTGTGGACGCGGCAACGAGAGTCAGCGCAAGACGTACGACGCGAACGGGAACGTCGTCCAGATGCCGCTGTTCTACGACAACTACTTCGTGCCCCGCGGCTACGCCTTCGTCGCCGTCGACCTCGCCGGAACCAACCGCTCCGACGGCTGTGTGGACGTCGGCGGCCGCTCCGACGTCCAGTCGGCGAAGGCGGTCGTCGACTGGCTCAACGGCCGCGGCCGGGCGTATACCACCCGCACGGGCAGCACGAAGGCCAAGGCCGGCTGGACCGACGGCAAAACCGGCATGATCGGCAAGAGCTACGACGGCACGATCGCCAACGGCGTGGCCGCCACCGGCGTCGAGGGCCTGGAGACGATCGTCCCGATCGGCGCGATCTCCTCCTGGTACGACTACTACTTCGCCAAGGGTGCCCCCCTCTACAACTCGGGCCCCGAGTGGCTCTCGAACTATGTGGAGAGTCCCGAGGCCCGCGCCAAGTGCGGCCATGTCCAGCAGCAACTCGTCGACGGCGCCCCGCGCACCGGCGACTGGACCCCGCTGTGGACCGAGCGGGACCACGTCAAGGACGTCCGGAAGATCGACGCCAGTGTCTTCGTGGTCCACGGCCAGCAGGACCTCAACGTCCGCGCCAAGCACTTCGGCCAGTGGTGGGACGCGCTCGCGAAGCACGGCGTCGAGCGCAAGATCTGGCTCTCCGAGGTCGGCCACGTCGACCCCTTCGACTTCCGCCGCGCCGCCTGGGTCGACACCCTGCACCGCTGGTTCGACCACGAACTCCTCGGCTACGACAACGGCATCGACGACGAGCCGATGGCCGACATCGAACGCCACCCGGACCAGTGGGAGACGTCCAGGGTCTGGCCGCCGCGCGCCACCGAGGCCACGACCCTCCGCCCCGCCGAGGGCAGCGAACCCGGCGTCGGCACCCTCGGCCTGCGCAAACGGTCCGGCACCGAGACCTTCACCGACGACCCCGCCTTGAACGAGACCGACTGGGCCGCGCACGTCGACAGGTCCACCCCGGAGAAGGCGGGCTTCGTCACCGCGCCCCTCACCGAGGACCTGCGCCTGTCCGGCTCCTCCAAGGTGACCGTCACCACCACGCCGACCACCTCCAGCGCCCACCTCTCGGCGGTCCTCGTGGACCTCGGCCCGGACACCATCCGTGACTACGCCACCACCGGCGAGGGGATCACCACGCTCACCGAGCGCACCTGCTGGGGCCCGAGCACCACCGGCGACAGCTCCTGCTTCCGGGAGACGAAGGCCAAGACCGCGGACGTCGACTACACGATCTTCAGTCGCGGCTGGGCCGACCTCGGCAACCACTCCTCCGCCACGGGAGCCCCGCTCACCCCCGGCACCCCGTACACGATCACCCTCGACCTGCACGCGAGCGATCACGTCGTCCCGGCGGGGCACCGCCTCGCACTGATCATCGCGGGCACCGACGAGGACCTCATCGACCCGCCGTCGAGCACCCCCACCCTGACCATCGACCTCAGGCGCACCTCCGCGCAGGTCCCGCTGGTCGGCGGCGGCGCGGCCTTCGCGAAGGCCACCTCGGGCACCACCGCCAGCCCGGAGGCCTCGGTCCTCGACGGCGTACGCGACCCGAGCCGGGCCACCCGTATCCCGGGCGGTGGCGCGTGAGGGCCCGCATCGCGGCACTGCTCGCCACGGCGCTCGCGGTGCCCCTGCTGTCCACGCCCGCGCACGCGACGGACACCACCCCGCCGCGCACGGGATTCGAGCGGTCGGGCGGCGCCCGTTGGACCGGTCAGCCCGAGGAGCAGGCGTTCCTGGCCGCCGTCGACCGGGCGAGCGACCGGGTGGCGACGACCCGGATCGGCACGACAGAGCAGGGCCGCCCGCTCCAGCTCGTCCGTATCGGCACCCGCCCCACCTCGCGCACGGTCCTGCTCATCTGCAGCCAGCACGGCGACGAACCCTCCGGTCGCGAGGCCTGCCTCACCACCCTGCGCGACCTCGCCTTCGCCAGGGACGAGCGGACCGAACGGCTGCTGAGATCCACCACCGTGCTCGTCGTCCCCACCGCCAACCCCGACGGCCGGGCCGCCGGCACCCGGGGGAACGCCGACGGCGTCGACATCAACCGCGACCACCTCGCCCTGCGGACCGCCGAGGCGCGGGCCCTCGCCGCCGTCCTGCGCGACCGCAAGCCCGACATCGTCTACGACCTGCACGAATACGGTGCCACCCCGCAGTACTACGACAAGGACCTCTTCGACCTCTGGCCGCGCAACCTCAACACCGACCCGGCCGTCCACGACGAGGCACACACCCTGTCCCTCGACCACGTACGCCCGGCCGCCCAGGCCGCGGGCCACTCGACCGGCACCTACGGCATCTGGACCGACCCGGTCACCGGCGACCCGATCCGCCAGGTCGCCGGCGACGGCCAGGAACGCATCCTGCGCAACATGTCCGGTGTCAAGCACTCGGTCGGGCTGCTGATCGAGAGCAGGGTGGAACCCTTGACGGCCGACACCCCGGAACCGGTCAACAACCTGCGCCGGGTGAACTCCCAACTCGCCGCTCTGGAAGGGCTGTTCGGCTTCGCCGCCGAACGCGGCCGACAGGTCGACCGGGTGACCGGCGCGGCCCGTCTGGCCGGACTCCGCGACACCGGCCCGGTCTATGTCGGCGGCGCCGACAACGACCCCGCCGAACCGGCGGAGGTGATCCAGGACCCGCCCTGCGGCTACCGGCTCACCACACAGCAGTACGAGGAGTTCGCCGACGAGCTGGCGCTGCACGGCGTCCGCGTGCGGCCGGAAAGCAACGGTGACGGCGACGGGGACGGCGTCCTCGTACCGCTGCGCCAGCAGTTGCGGGCGCTGGTCCCGCTGCTGCTCGACGAGCGGGCGCCGTACCGCCTGACCGAGGGGGTGCCCGACACCGCCTGTTGAACAAGTAAGGATCGAGGTCACATGTGGTAGGGGTTCCTGGGCAGGAGAAGGTCAGTTCCAGCCACTCGCTGAAAGGTTCCACCTGTGACGCACGATCATCGCACCACCCACCACGGGGGAGGCGCGCTTCCAGGTTCGGAGGCGGGTCTCCCCGGCGGCGGGCGGCCCCGGACGGACCGCGTCGTGTTCGGTGTGACGGCGGCGCTCACCCTGGCCTTCGTGCTCTGGGGCGCCATCTGGACCGACGCGCTCGAAACCGCCTCCGGCAAGATGCTGAGCGGCCTGATCCACAACGGTGGCTGGGCGTTCATGCTGGCCGCCTCCTGCTTCGTCGTCTTCGCCCTGTGGCTCGCGGTCAGCCGCTACGGCCGCATCCACCTCGGCGTCGAGGGCGAGAAACCCGAGTTCCGCACGGTCTCCTGGGTCGCCATGATGTTCAGCGCCGGCATGGGCATCGGCCTGATGTTCTACGGCGTCAGCGAGCCCCTCGCCCACTACACCTCGCCCCCGCCGGGCACCGACCCCCAGGGCTCCGGCGAGCGCATGGAGACGGCGATGGCGACCACCCTGTTCCACTGGACGCTGCACCCCTGGGCGATCTACGCCGTGGTCGGCCTCGGCATCGCCTACAGCACCTTCCGCAAGCAGCGCCGCCAGACCATCAGCGCCGTCTTCACCCCGCTGATCGGCGAGAAGCACGCGAGCGGCGGCGTCGGCCGGGCCATCGACATCCTGGCGATCATCGCCACGATCTTCGGTTCGGCCGCCTCCCTGGGCCTCGGCGCCCTCCAGATCGGCTCCGGCTTCCGCGAACTGAACTGGATGGACAAGGTCGGCACCGGCCTGCTCGTCGCCATCATCGCCGTCCTGACCCTGGCCTTCGTCGCCTCCGCGGTCTCCGGGGTGGAGAAGGGCATCCAGTGGCTGTCCAACACCAACATGGTGCTGGCCCTGCTGCTCGTGCTCTTCGTCTTCGTCGCCGGACCCACCATCCTGGTCCTCGACCTCCTGCCCACCTCGCTCTTCTCCTACCTCGGCGACCTGCCCCAGCTCGCCGGCCGCACCGAGGCGTCCGGCGGAGAGGGTGTCGCCGACTGGCTCGGCAGCTGGACCGTCTTCTACTGGGCGTGGTGGATCTCCTGGACCCCCTTCGTCGGCATGTTCATCGCCCGCATCAGCCGCGGCCGCACCATCCGCCAGTTCGTCGGCGGTGTCATCCTCGTGCCCAGCACGGTCAGCCTCGTCTGGTTCGCGGTCTTCGGCGGCACGGCGATGAGGCTTCAGGGGCAGGGCCGGCTCGGTGAGGAGGCCACGCCCGAGGGCCAGCTCTTCGCCGTCCTGCACGAGTTCCCCCTCGCCACGGTCTCCAGTCTGCTCGTGATGATCCTGGTCGGTATCTTCTTCGTCTCCGGCGCCGACGCCGCGTCCATCGTCATGGGCACGCTCTCCCAGCGCGGCGCGCTCGAACCCGGCCGCTTCGTCGTCGTCTTCTGGGGCATCGTCACCGGGGCCGTCGCCGCGATCATGCTCCTCGTCGGCAGCGGCCAGGGAGACGCGCTCACCGGCCTGCAGAACCTCACGATCCTGGCCGCCGCACCGTTCGTCCTGGTGATGATCGGCATGTGCGTCGCCATGATGCGCGACCTGCGCCGGGACCCGGTGATGGTCCGCGAGGAGATGGCCTCCGAAGCGGTCGAACTGGCCGTCATCGAGGGCCACAAGCGCTACGACGGCGAGTTCGAGATCAGGGTCGGGCCGGGCCAGGGGACGGAGATCGAGGGGGACCCGATCGGCCATCGCACGGAGTAGGCAAGCGCCGGGGCCGGCGTGCCGCGCCCCTTCAGGGGCGCGGGGGACCGCGCGACCGGCCCCCACGACCCGCGGCCGACCGACCGCCGGTCCGCCCGGAGCCGGAGCGGGCGGCGGCGGTGATCGGACCGCGACCGGCCCGGGGCAGTGCTCAGACGGCGGCGAGCCGCGCGGCCTCCCTCGCGCATCCCCACGCCACCGTGACCCCCGCCCCACCGTGGCCGTAGTTGTGCACCAACACCCTCCCGCCCGGCAGGAGTTCGCGCTCCAGACGGACCGCCGGGCGCGAGGGCCGCAGCCCGACGCGGTGCTCGATGACCCGCGCCCCGGCGATCTCGGGCCGAACCGCCGCGCACCGCTGCACGATCTCCTCCGCGATCACCGGGTCCGGCGTCAGCGACCAGGCGTCCTCCTCCGCCGTACCGCCGAGGATCAACCCGCCCGGCTGCGGAATGAAGTACGTGCTCTTGGAACCGGAGTGGTCCACCGAGGTGAGCCAGGTGGTGACCCCGGGGTTCTCCACGACGACCAGCTGCCCCCGCACCGGCCGTAGGGAGGGATCCGGCACCAGCTCCCGGGCGCCGAGCCCCGTGCAGTTGACGACCACGGGCGCGTCGACCGCCGCGAGGTCGGTCACCGTGCGCTCCTCCACGGCGCCGCCCGCCGCGAGGAACCGCTCGCGCAGCCAGCGCAGATGCACCGGCATGTCGATCAGCGGCAGCCGCGCCCACAGGCCGACCCCCGGGTACTCCCCGGCCGTCGCCACGCGCAGCCCGGCCACGCGCGAGGCCCACGCGCCGAGCCCGTCCAGCGACGTCTCGCCATGTACGCCCTCGACCATGCGTACGCCTGTCTCGCCCGGACGGTCCACCAGCGCCTCGTACACGGCGAGGGTGTCGAGCGCCCACGCGCCGACCAGTTCCACCGGCTCGATCCGGTACGGCCACCACAGTCCACCCGCGACCCCGGACGTCGTGCGCTCCCCGGGCTCCCGCGCCCACACCCGGACGCGCCTGCCGCTCTCCGCCAGAACGACGGCGGTCGTGAGGCCGACCACTCCGCCACCGACCACGATCACATCACTGTTCGATTCACTGGTCACCCGGGGACGTTAACGGAATATGTCCTGCCGTGCGCACAAGTCTGCCTTTGTGGGGATACTCACACCATGTCTGCCGAGTACGCGACCTTCGGCCTGGCACCGGCGATGCGAGCCGGTGGCGTCCTCGCCAACGGTGATTACCAAGTGCACCGGGACTTCGTGGACTTCATCGTCGACGGACGCCCGCTGCTGTTCCAGCTCTCCGACCTCGACGCCGTCTCCCCCCTCGCCTCCGACGTCCCGCCCTCGATCTTCACCGCCCAGGTCCGCAGTCTGCTCCTGGAGGCCGAGGCACCCCTGACCAGCGGCCGTTACGTCATCTACGGCTGTCCCGAATGCGCCGACCTCGCCTGCGGAGCGGTGACCGCGGTGATAGAGCGGGACGGCGACGACTTCGTGTGGCGGGACTTCGCCTGGCAGACGGAGGAGCAGGCCGACCTCAAGCTCAACGGCTACACCGGCATCGGTCCCTTCCGCTTCCACGGTTCCGAGTACCGCGGCGCCCTGCGGTCCCTGCTGCGCGAGTCGGGCGCCGAGCCGTCGGCCCGGCGGGTCCTCCTCATCGGCGCCCGCGTCGCCGTGCTGGCCAGACTCGCCGCCGCCCTGCGCGCCATCGGGATCGGCGCCGACATAGCGCAGGACGCCACCGGCGTGCCCCCGGAGGAACTGCGCGCCTACGGCGCGGTGGCCTTCGGCCGGGCCGTGGGCGAGGCGGACAGGGAGGCCGTGCGACTGGCCTTCGACCGCGCGGGAGTCCAGGTCGCGTACGTCGACGGGCTCGCCCCGATCATCCCTCTCCTCGTCGCGCAGATCGAACACGCCCTCGACCGCAGTCCGGCCGAACAGCGCCGCCTCACCCGTCTCGTCGCCGCCGACGGGCAGGCCGGCATCGAGATCACCTCCACCTGCCGGGTGGAGCTCACCGCCTACCGCCGCGACCGTCTCTACCGCCCCCACACCTACCGCTTCTTCGACGGCATCCTCCCGGCGGGCCGGCACCGCATCGGCCTGGACCCGAAAGCGGTGAAGGGAGAATCGTTCATCGTGGCCCGCACCTCGGGGACGGTGCTGGTGGAACCGATGGGCCGCTGAAACCGCTCCGACCGGTCCGGCGCGACCCGGGCGTCACCCTGTCGTTAGGATCGCCCCCTGTGACCGCCACCCTCGTCGTCAAGAACCTCGCCGCCGGACACGGCGACCGCCCGCTCTTCTCCGGGCTGGACCTCGTCGTCGCCCCCGGTGATGTGATCGGTCTGGTCGGTGCCAACGGCGCCGGAAAGTCCACGCTGCTGCGCCTGCTCGCGGGTCTGCTCCCGCCGGAGGAGGGTGAGCTGCGACTGTCCCCGCCCACGGCGACCGTGGGACACCTGCCCCAGGAGCCGGAGCGGCGGGAGGGCGAGACCGTCCGGGAGTTCCTGGCGCGGCGCACGGGGGTGGCGGAGGCCCAGCGGGTGATGGACGAGGCCACCCAGGCGCTGGTGGAGGGCGCGCCGGGCGCCGACGACGCGTACTCGGTGAGCCTGGAGCGCTGGCTCGACCTGGGCGGCGCCGACCTCGACGAGCGTGCGGAGGAGGTCGCCGACACCCTGGGCCTCGGCGTCGACCTGGACCAGCCCATGACCGGCCTCTCCGGCGGCCAGGCCGCCCGCGCCGGACTCGCCTCCCTCCTCCTCTCCCGCTACGACGTCTTCCTCCTCGACGAGCCCACCAACGACCTCGACCTGGACGGCCTGGATCGACTCGAACGCTTCGTCTCCGGCCTGCGCGCGGGCACCGTCGTCGTCAGCCACGACCGTGAGTTCCTCACCCGCACGGTCACCAAGGTCCTCGAACTCGACCTCGCCCAGAACCAGATCACCCTCTACGGCGGCGGATACGAGGCCTACCTGGAGGAGCGCGAGACGGCCCGCCGGCACGCCCGTGACGACTACGAGGATTACGCCGACAAAAGGGCCGCGCTCCAGGACCGCGCCCAGATGCAGCGCTCGTGGATGGACAAGGGCGTCAAGAACGCGCGGCGCAAGGCGAGCAACGACAACGACAAGATCGGCCGCAAGTTCCGCAGCGAGGCGAGCGAGAAGCAGGCCGCGAAGGCCCGGCAGACCCAGCGCATGATCGAACGGCTCGACGTGGTGGAGGAGCCGCGCAAGGAGTGGGAGCTGCGCATGGAGATCGCGGCGGGCCCGCGCTCCGGTGCCGTGGTCGCCACGATGCGCGACGCGGAGGTACGGCGCGGCGACTTCGCCTTCGGCCCGGTCTCCCTGCAGATCGACTGGGCGGACCGCGTCGCCATCACCGGCGCGAACGGCGCCGGCAAGTCGACGCTCCTCGGCGCACTCCTCGGCCGGGTCCCCCTGGACTCGGGCCACGCCGCCCTGGGCTCCGGTGTCCTGGTCGGCGAGGTCGACCAGGCCCGCGCCCTCTTCCACGGCCCCGAGTCCCTCCTCGACGCCTTCTGCGCGGCCGTCCCCGACACCGAGCCCGCCGAGGTCCGCACCCTGCTCGCCAAGTTCGGCCTCAAGGCGGCCCACGTCCTACGCCCGGCGATCACCCTCTCCCCGGGCGAACGCACCCGCGCCGCCCTGGCCCTGCTCCAGGGCCGAGGCGTCAACCTCCTGATCCTCGACGAGCCCACGAACCACCTGGACCTCCCGGCGATCGAGCAACTGGAGACGGCCCTGGACTCCTACGAGGGCACGCTGCTCCTGGTGACCCACGACCGCCGCATGCTGGAGGCGGTAAGGGTCACGAGGCGCTTCGCGGTGGAGGCGGGCAAGGTGACGGAGTACTGAGAGCGTCGGTTGTCGGCTGCGGCTGAGTGGGGCTTCTCGCGCAGTTCCCCGCGCCCCTGATAGACCAGGCCCCCGTGACCCTGAAAGGCGACCGGCGACGGGCCTGAAAAGCACGGGGCGCAGCCCCTGCTTTTCAGGGGCGCGGGGAACTGCGCGACCAGCCCCCACCGGAGGGACGCTTGGGGGTCAAAGGGGCGCAGCGCCTTGGTGGGGGCACCTCCCGCTCGAGCGAAGCCGAGAGTGGGGGAGGGACGGGTAGGGGC
>NZ_JARGEE010000273.1:0-12350 GCF_033794485.1 Streptomyces sp. MB09-02B | reverse complement strand
GTTGACCAGGGCGCGGGCGCCGGGGAAGGGGGCGAGGGAGCGGGCCATGGCGGCGCCGAGCTTCCCGGGCTGCCGCGAGGCGCCGATCACGACGACGCCCTCGGGCGCCAGGAGCGGAGTCAGGTCCGTGGTCATGCCTCGCCCCTCACTTCCCCGGTGGAGGCCACCAGATCGGCCCGCCCCGACAGCAGCAGCGTCTCCGCCCGGTCGTCGTCCATCGCGTCCTCCACGATCAGCGCGGGCACGCCGTACACCAGCCGCGCCTGCTCGGCGAGCAGCGAGCGGGTGAGCGGGGTGCCGTCCTGGACGGCGACGAGGTCCGGCGGTACGTCCCCCCTCAACGCGGCGGCCAACTGCTCGTACCGGGAGGGGAGTTCGGCCTCCGTGTCCGGCGCGGTGAGCCACAGACAGCGGGAGCCCTCGCCGCGCAGGTGCGCGAGCTGGGCCGGGGTCAGTCGTCGGCCGTCGAAGTCCATGAACGGGGTGTCGAGAGGAGCGGCACCTTCGTGGGCGAGGCGCCAGTCCCGTACGACCGTGTCGACGAAGTCGGGGTCGCGGCGGGCGATCCGCTCCTTGCCGATGCTTCGTGAAATGAAGTGGAAGGCGAACTGGGTGGGCCGGAACGCGTCGTGGTAGCGCCCGAAGTTCTCCCACCAGGACAGGCTGGGCCGGGCGGCGCCCTGGATCTTCTCGACCGAGGGGCGGCGGGCGGCCTCGTACGCCTCCAGGGCGGTCGGCAGGTCGTCGCGGTGGGCGAGGAGGGTGTCGGCGAGGGCGACGGCGTCCTCCATGGCCATCTTGGTGCCGGAGCCGACGGAGAAGTGCGCGGTGTGGGCGGCGTCGCCGAGGAGGACGACGTTGCCGCTGTGCCAGCGGTGGGTACGGCGGGTGCGGAAGTTGCCCCAGCGTGAGTTGTTGACCAGCAGTTGGTGGCCGTCGATCTGCTCGGCGAAGAGCTTCTCCAGGTAGTGCCGGGTCTTCTCGTCGCTCGGGCCCGGCGGTTGCGCGGTGTCGAACTCGTCGAGGCCAGCGCGCCGCCAGGACTCCTCGTCGGTCTCCACGATGAACGTGCTGACCTCGTCGCTGATCGGGTAGCCGTGCACGGCGAACGTGCCGTGCGGGCCGTGCTCGTGGACGAAGGTCAGACCGTCGAAGAGGTAGTCCGTGCCGAACCAGATGAACTTGGCCGTCGCGACCTCCACCTCGGGCACGACGATGTCTGCGAGCCGGTCGCGGAAGCGGGAGTTGGCGCCGTCGGCGGCCACGATCAGGTCGTAGGCGGCCAGCCACTCCGCATCGGCGGGGACCTCCTCGCCGAACCGGAGGTCGACGCCGACCTCCTCGGCCCGGCGGTACAGGAGCTGGAGCAGGGTCTTGCGGGTGATGGCGGCCATGCCGTTGCCGCCGCACCGGACGCGCTGTCCCTTGAGCCGCACCTCGATGTCGTCCCAGTGCCGGCCGTGGTCCGCGAGCGCGGTGCGCAGCACGGGGTCGGCCTCGTGGATGGCGGCCAGGGTCGCGTCGGAGAACACCACGCCGAAGCCGAAGGTGTCCTCCGGGCGGTTCCGCTCGAAGACCGTCACCTCGACCGACGGATCGGCCTGCTTGATGAGCGCCGCGAAGAACAGCCCGCCGGGGCCGCCTCCCACGCAAGCGATCCGAGAAACCATGGCCTCCGCCTTCACGTTCGAGTACAGGCCCAGACTCAGGCCCGCAGGCATCCTGTGTCAATGGATACACGGGCGTCAATAATTTGTCGCGCATTCATGGCCGTGGCGGCACGGGAATGACTCACTCCGGCAACGGCCGTCCGTGTGACATAGTCGTTTCCGTGAAGCCTCGATCGATTGTCTTCGACCTGTTCGGCGACTACGTCCGCTACCGCGGCGGTGCCGCCCGGATGCGCACGCTGAGCACGCTGATGGGCTGCTTCGGCGTCGGTGAGAGCACCGTGCGCGTCGTGCTCGCCAGGCTGCGCAAGGAGGGCTGGTTCGATGTCCGACGCGAGGGCCGGGAGACCGTCTACGCGCTGAACAAGCGCAGTCTCCAGCTTCTCGACGAAGGCCGTACCCGCATCTTCGACCGGGCGCCCGCCGACTGGGACCGGCACTGGTACATGGTCATCTACTCGGTCCCGGAGACCGAGCGCGGTGTGCGGGACCGCATCCGCAAGGAGCTGGCCTGGCTGGGGTTCGGCCCGCTGGCACCGTCCACGTACGTCTCCCCGCACGACCGGCTCCAGCAGGTCCGGGAGAAGTTCGCGGACGAGCCCGCCGTACGGCTGGACACGCTGCGCTGCCAGTCCGGCGGGCTGCCCGTCGACCGGGAGATGGCGGCGCGGGGCTGGGACCTCGACGGGCTCAACGAGGACTACCGGGACTTGCTGCGCACGTACCGGGGTCGGCTGGCCTCGTACCGGGCCGGGCATCTCAGTCCCGAGGAGGCGCTGGTCGAGCGAATGCGGCTGACGTACGACTACCGCCAGTTCCCGTTCCGCGATCCTGACCTGCCGACCGAGCTGCTGCCGGCGGGGTGGGTGGGGCATGAGGCGTACAAGATGTTCATGGAGGCCCATGATGTGCTGGGGCCGGCGGCGGAGTCCTACTACGACGAGGTGGTCGGCAGTCGCACGTGAACCCGGCGTTGGGAGCGCCGCCGGATCTGCCTGGCTATGCCGTCGGGCGGCTGCTGCGACTTCGTGGCTGGTCGCGCATTTCCCCGCGCCCCAGCTCCCGCGATGCCTCCGTCACCGTCGTCTGCAGTTCTCGGGTCACCTCGGCCACGTGGTCCGGGGTGCCCAGGCTTTCCGGGAGGACGACCGAGATGGCCAGGGGCAGCGGGTCGCCGGCGGCGAAGACGGGGGCCGCGATCGAGATGATGCCCGGGATGACGCTGCCGCGGGTTTCGGCGTAGCCCTTTTCGCGGACCTGTTCGCGGGTGGCCGCCAGGCGCTCGGTGGGCCAGTCGGTCTCCTTGCCGCGCAGTTCGTCGCGGAGCACCTCGTCGGTGAGGCTCTCGGGGAGATGGGCGAGGAAGACGCGGCCGACCGATGAGGTGACCAGGGGCAGCGTCGCGCCGACGCGCACCGTCAGGGGCAGGGGGCGGGTGCCGTACGCCCAGCTGACGACGATCGGGCCGCGGTCGCCCCATACCGCGAGGTTCACGGAGTGGCCGGTGCGGTCGCGGAGCCGCATGGCGTGGCCGCCGACGACCGCGACCTCGTTGGTGCGGCGCAGCGCCTCGGCGCCCATGCGGCGCATGGTGGCGCCGAAGTCGTAGAGGCCGGACGCGGCGTCCTGCGAGGTCAGGCCGATGCGGCCGAGGCTGACGAGGTAGCGGTGCACCTTGCTGGGCTGCATCCCGCTGGCCTGCGCGATCGCCGACAGGCTCAGTGCGCCGCCGCCGCTCTCCAGGGCCAGCAGGACCCGCATCGCGGTCTCGACGGACTGGATGCCCTGCCGTTCCCCGTTGGTCCCGTTGCTCTCGTTGGGCTCAGTACTGGTCACGGCACAGCCCTCTCCCCTGCCTGCGGTTGAACGCGATCAGCGTAGCGGCGCGACGAGCCGACCAGCGTCTTCAAACAGATCTTACATTCACTATTGCGGAACACGTTACGTTCTGGTGAACTGCGCACCGGTGGCGCTCACCGCCACGCCGGCTGCTCCCCCGTCGCACCGACGGCCCGCTCGCAGCCACCGTCGAGCCGCTTCTGTCAGCGCACACGCCAGCGCTCCCCCGTGCCCGGTCACTCACACCCGACCCGCACCGCACCTCCCTCACCCTCGCTCTCCGCCTCCACCCCGCTCCGCCCGCACCTCCCCTCGCCGCACCGGCGATCCCCCGAGGAGAACTCCGCAATGAAGCTGATCGGCCTCGAAGAGCACTTCGTGACCCCCGACCTGGTGGGCCATGGCGCGTCCACCGCCTCCATCGCCCAGCCCCAGGCGTGGGCGGAGGCCTCCCGCCGGCTCCTCGACCTCACCGAGGAACGCCTCGACGACATGGACGCGGCAGGCCTGGACATGCAGGTGCTCTCCCTGAACTCCCCCGGCCTCCAGGCGGAGAAGGACCCGGCCGCCGCCGTACGCCAGGCGATCACGGTCAACGACTTCCTGACCGGTGTCATCGCCGAGCACCCCGACCGCTTCTCCGGCTTCGCCGCCCTGCCGCTCCAGGACCCCACGGCCGCGGCCGACGAGCTGGAGCGCGCGGTCACCCAGCTCGGGCTGCGCGGCGCGCTCGTCAACGCGCACACCCATGGCAGGTACCTCGACGACCCCGCCCTGCGGGTGGTCTGGGAGCGCGCCGAGCACCTCGACGTACCGCTGTATCTGCACCCGGCGAACGGCGTGGACACCGCGCATGTGCTGTCCGGCCACCCGGAACTCGTCGGGCCGATGTGGAGCTGGGGCATCGACACCGCCACCCACGTGCTGCGCCTGATCTTCGGCGGTGTCTTCGACGACTTCCCGAAGGCCAAGCTGCTGCTCGGCCACATGGGAGAGGGCCTGCCGTTCGTGATGTGGCGCATGGACTCCCGCTGGGACTTCCACGCCCACCACGGCATCGAGCTCAGGCGGGGCCGCCCCTCGGAGTACCTCCGGGAGAACCTCTACATCACCACGAGCGGCGTCTGTTCCTCCGCGCCGCTGCTCACCGCGCTGCTGTCGATGGGCGCCGACCACATCCTCTTCGGCACCGACTACCCCTTCGAGGACATCGAGACGGCCACGAAGTTCCTGCGGAGCGCGCCGATCAGCGACGCCGACCGGCAGAAGATCGGCCACCTCAACGCCGAGAAGCTGCTCGGCCTCGCCCCGACCCCGGCACCCGCGTACGCCGGTGTCTGAGCACAAGGGGACCCCCATGTACGACGTCGCCGTCATCGGGTACGGCCCCGTGGGCATGGTCACGGCGGCACTGCTCGGTCAGGCAGGCCACGACGTGATCGTGCTGGAGCGCTACCCCACCCTCTACAACCTGCCGCGCGCCGCGATCTTCGACGACGAGACGATGCGGACGTTCGACCGCCTCGGTCTCTCCGAGACCCTGCTGCCGACGCTGCACGTCCAGCGGAACTACGAGTGGCGCAGCGGCGCGGGCGAGCTGCTCATCGAGCACGACTTCGCAGCCGTCGGCGGCCAGGGCTGGGCGGAGTGGTACATGATGTACCAGCCCTATCTGGAGGACGCCCTCGACGGCCTGGTCCGTGGTCTGGAGAACGTCCGGATCCGGATGGACTCCCGGGTCACGGGACTCCACCACACCGATCAGGGCGTGGACATCCAGGTCGAGGGGGCCGACGACGCCGTCTCCGCCCGGTACGTCGTGGCCTGCGACGGCGGCAACAGCTTCACCCGCACATGGCTGGGCATCGGCCAGGAGGACCACGGCTTCTCCGAGCCGTGGATGGTCTGCGACTTCCGCCTGACCGAGGGCGGCGGCGCGGACATCCCCAAGGCCCGCCAGGTCTGCGACCCGAAGCAGCCGATCTCGATCATCTCGCTGGGCCCGGAGCACCACCGGTTCAGCTTCATGCTCGACTCCGAGGACTCCTTCTCCGTCGAGCGGGAGCCCGACCGGGTGTGGGCGAGGGTCGCCGCGTACGTCGACCGCTCGCAGGCCGAGCTGATCCGCGTCGCCACGTACACCTTCCGCTCGCTGGTCGCGGAGCGATGGCGCAGTGGCCGGATCCTGCTGGCCGGGGACGCGGCCCACCAGATGCCGCCGTTCCTCGGGCAGGGCATGTGCTCGGGCATCCGGGACGCGCAGAACTTCGCGTACAAGCTCGACGCGGTGCTGCGCGGCGCCGACGACGCGCTGCTCGACACGTACCAGAGCGAGCGTGAGCCGCATGTCCGGGCCATCATCACCAAGGGCATCGAGCTGGGCCGGGTGCAGACCATGCGCGACCCGGTGGCCGCCGCCGAGCGCGACGCCCGGCTGATCGCCCAGCGCGAGGCGAACGGGCGCCCGGAGAAGATGCGGTTCCCGGGGCTCGGTCCGGGGCTGCACGACGCGTCCCCGCAGGCAGGGCACCTGATGCCGCACGGCCGGGTCGAGTTCCAAGGCACCGAAGGGCTGTTCGACGCCGTACTCGGCCGGGGCTTCCTCCTCCTCGTCGACGGCCGCGACGGCACCTCGCTCGACGCCTCGGCCCTGACGGAAGCGGCCCGGCTCGGCGTCGCCGTCCACCACCTCACCGATCGTCGTCTCACCACCGAGGGGTTCACCGATGTCGGCGGCGTCTACGGGCGCTGGTTCGACGAGACCGGCCGCGCCGCCGTTCTGTGGCGGCCCGATTTCTACATCCTCGGCACCGCGGACACGCCCTCCGGCGTCCCGGCGCTCCTGAAGACCCTTGCCAACGCAGTAGAGCCGATGCAGGCTCCTGCCACCGTCGGAGAAAGGATCCGGCCATGACCGCTCCCTCTGTCATACGCCCGAGAGTCACCAGAGTGCCCACGAACACCTTCATCCTGGTCGCCGCCTGGATCGTCTCCTCCCTGGAGGGCTACGACCTCGCCGTGTACGGCGTCACCGTCCCCTCCATCCTGGGTGACCCTTCACTCGGCATCGACAAGGCCGAGGCGGGCACGATCGGCTCGCTCGTCGGCATCGGAATGCTGATCGGCGCGGCCTTCGCCGGAGCCCTCGTCCACCGCACCGGTCCCCGCCGACTGCTGCTCGCCGGGACCGCCCTGTTCACGGTCGGCATGGCGATCTGCACGGTCGCGGGCGGTGTCCCGTCCTTCGGCGCCGGACGCCTGATCGTCGGGCTCGGCCTGGGTGTCGTCCTGCCGACGATCAACGCGTACGTGGCCGACCTCAGCGACCCGGGCCGCCGCAGCCGCAACGTCGCCCTGATCATGAGCGGTTATGCGGCCGGCGCGCTGCTGTCCCCGCTGCTCGGCACGGCCCTGCTCCCGGACGTCTCGTACCGGTGGCTGTATGTGATCGGTGTGCTCCCGGTGTTCCTGGCCATCCCGCTCGTGCTCCGGCTGCCGGAGAGCCCGTTCCACCTGCGTCGTACCGGCCGCGCCGACGAGGCGCGCGCGGTGGAGGAGCGACTCGGGCTGACACCCGCCGAGGACGCGCCGACGGCGGACCCGGGCCGCTGGCTGGGTCTCGGCTCGCTGCTGACCGGTGGCCTCGCCGTCTCGACCGTCCTGTTCTGGGCCATGTCCTTCTGCGGACTCCTGCTGGTCTTCGGCATCAGCACCTGGCTGCCCAGCATCATGCAGGCCGCCGGTTTCTCCCTCGGCTCGGCGCTGCTGCAGACGGCGGCCATGTGGCTGGGCGTGGGTGTCGGGGCGATCGTCGGTGGCCGGATCGCGGACGCGCTGGGCGCCAAGCGGGTCGTGGTCGTCGCCTTCCTGGTCGGCACGCTCAGCCTGATCGCGATGAGCACGCGTCCGCCGACGGCCGTGATGTTCGTGCTGATGTTCATCAGCGGCTTCGGCTTCATCGGTTCACAGATCCTCGGCAACGCGTTCATCGTGACCCGCTACCCGGACGCCGTACGCGGCAACGGCCTCGCCTGGGCCCTGTCCATCGGCCGGTTCGGCGCGATCGTCGGCCCGTCCCTGGGCGCGTTCGTCCTGAGCTCGGGCGCCGACATCTCGTGGGCCTTCTACGCCTTCGCCGTCCCCGCGCTCGTCGGGGCGTTCGCGGCGGGTGCCGTGCCCCGGGCCCGGACGGTGGCCGCGTGACCGCTTCCGTGGTCTACGAGTCCTGGGGTCAGCGGGTCGTCTTCGGCTCCGGCACCGCACGGGACGACGTGGCGGCCGCGGTCACCGGGCTCGGCGCGAGCCGGGTCCTGGTGATCGCGGCCGACGGGGAGCGGGCACTCGCCGAGGACATCTGCAAAGACCTGCCCGTCGTGGCGGTCTTCGGCGAGGTCCGCCCCCACGTCCCGGTCGAGGTCGCCGAGGCCGTACGCGCCGCAGCCCGCGAGCACGAGGCCGACCTGCTGCTGAGCGTCGGAGGCGGCTCGACCACCGGCACCGCCAAGGCGGCCGCGCTCACCACCGGGCTCCCGATCCTCGCCGTCCCGACGACGTACGCCGGCTCCGAGGCGACCCCCGTGTGGGGCCTCACCGAGGACGGCCACAAGCGCACGGGCGTCGACCCGAAGGTGCTCCCCCGGGTCGTCGTCTACGACGCCACGCTGATGCTGTCGCTGCCGACGCGGCTGTCGGTGACGTCGGGTCTCAACGCACTCGCCCACTGCGTCGACGCGTGGTGGGCGCCCCGGCACAACCCGATCAGCTCCGCCCTGGCCGCCGAGGGCGTCCGGTCGCTGGCGTCCTCGCTGCCGCGCATCGTCGCGGACGGCCAGGACGTCGCGGCCCGGCGCGACATCCTCTTCGGCACCTATCTCGGAGCGGTCGCCTTCGCCGGGGCCGGTTCGGGGCTGCACCACAGGGTGTGCCACGTCCTCGGCGGCGCGTACGACCTCGAGCACGCCGCGCTGCACTCGGTGGTCCTGCCGCATGTGGTCGGCCTCAACCTGCCGGCCGCACGGGAGGCGGAACGGTGGCTGGGGGCGGCGCTCGACGCGCCCGCCGATCCTTTCGGGGCGCTCCTCGATCTCTACACGAGGCTACAACCCCCGTGCTCCCTGGGCGAGTTGGGCCTCGTCGAGGAGGAACTCGACCGGGCCACCGACCTGGTCATGACCCAGGTGCCGGACTCCAACCCGCGCCGCGTGACCCACGACGAGATGCGCGCACTGCTGGGGCGGGCGTGGCGTGGGGACGTCCCGGTGCAGGTCCCTCTCCTCCCCGGGACGGAGATTCACCGATGAATGAGCAACGCCTGACCGACCAGGTCGTCGCGAGCTTCGACTCCGCGAAGGACGACCGTTTCCGTGAGCTGATGCAGGCCCTCGTACGCCACGCGCACGCCTTCGTGCGCGAGACGCGGCTCACTGAGGACGAGTGGAACGCGGCGATCGGGTTCCTGACGGCGGCCGGTCACCTCACGACCGACACCCGCCAGGAGTTCGTCCTCCTCTCCGACGTCCTGGGCATCTCGATGCTGACCGTCGCGGTGAACGAACCGGGCGACGGCGAGGCCACGGAGTCCACGGTCCTCGGCCCGTTCTTCGTCCAGGACTCGCCCGCGATCGAGCCCGGCGGGGACATCGCGGGCGGTGCGAGCGGCGAACCGTCCTGGGTCGACGGCCGGGTCACCGGCCCCGACGGCACCCCCGTCGCCGGAGCGCGCGTCGAGGTGTGGGAGGCCGACGACGACGGGATGTACGACGTCCAGTACGACGACGGCGGCGGCGAACTCGCCGGGCGCGCCCACCTGTTCACGGACGCGGAGGGCGGCTACCGGTTCTGGGGGCTCACGCCCACGCCGTACCCGATCCCGGACGACGGCCCGGTCGGCCGACTGCTGGACCACGCCGGCCGTTCCCCGATGCGGGCGCCGCATCTGCACTTCAAGGTGACGGCGCCGGGTTTCCACCCGCTCATCACGCACATCTTCGTCGCGGGCGACTCCTGGCTGGAGCGGGACTCGGTGTTCGGGGTCAAGGAGTCGCTCATCCGCCCGTTCGAGCGCCACGAGGCCGGAACCCCGACGCCGGACGGGCGTCGGATCGACGGCACCTGGACCTCGGCGACCTTCGACATCGTGCTGAAGAAGGAGTAGCCGTTCCGGTTTCGTGAGCGGGCCGGTCGGCCCGTGGGGGTCCGCTGGTAAAATGGGGGGCACGCTTCGACACCGCCGGGGCCCGTACCGAGGGGTACGGGCCCCGGCGCGTTCCGGGCGCCACTCCAGGAAAGGTTCCCCCTTGCACGCGAAGCCGTCGTCCATCCCTGAGCCCCAGAGCGAGTCCCCGGCACCGGAGGCGGCTTCCCGGGAGCTGCCGCCGGCCGAGTCGTTCGACGCGCTCGGCCTGCCGCCGGAGCTGCTGCGGACCATGACCGAGCTCGGGGTGCGCGAGCCCTTCCCGATCCAGGCGGCGACGCTCCCGAACGCGCTCGCCGGACGGGACGTCCTCGGCCGGGCGCGGACCGGCTCGGGCAAGACGCTGGCGTTCGGGCTCGCGCTCCTGGTCCGGACGGCGGGGCGGCGGGCCGAGTCCAAGCGACCCCTGGCGCTGGTCCTGGTGCCGACCCGGGAGCTCGCGCAGCAGGTGGACGACGCGCTGACGCCGTACGCACGGACCCTGGGGGTGCGGCTGGCGACGGTGGTCGGCGGGCTGTCGATCAACAAGCAGCAGGCGCTGCTGCGAGCCGGTGCCGAGGTGGTCGTCGCGACACCGGGGCGGCTGGCCGACCTGGTGTCGCGCCGGGACTGCCACCTCGACCAGGTCCGGATCACGGTGCTGGACGAGGCGGACCAGATGTGCGACCTGGGGTTCCTGCCGCAGGTGTCGGAGATCCTGGACCAGGTCCGCCCGGACGGGCAGCGGCTGCTGTTCTCCGCCACCCTCGACCGCGAGGTCGACCAGCTGGTCCGCGACCACCTGCACGATCCGGTGCTCGCCTCCGTCGACCGGCTCGCGGGCTCGGTCACCACGATGGAGCACCATGTGCTGAACATCCACCCCGCCGACAAGTACGCCACAGCGACCGAGATCGCCGCGCGGGACGGCCGGGTGCTGATGTTCCTCGACACCAAGGCCGGGGTGGACCAGTTCACCCGCCATCTGCGGGCCAGCGGCGTACGGGCCGCCGCCCTGCACAGCGGCAAGTCGCAGCCCCAACGCACGCACACGCTCGGGCAGTTCAAGGACGGCGCGGTCACCGTGCTGGTGGCCACCAACGTCGCGGCCCGGGGCATCCACATCGACGCGCTCGACCTCGTCGTCAACGTAGACCCGCCCGCCGACGCCAAGGACTACCTGCACCGCGGCGGGCGCACGGCGCGCGCCGGGGAGTCCGGCAAGGTCGTCACCCTGGTCACGCCCAACCAGCGGCGTGACGTCAACCGGATGATGTCCGAGGCCAAGATCCGGCCGACGGTCACCCAAGTGCGGTCCGGCGAGGCGCAGTTGACCGCCCTCACCGGAGCGAAGCGGCCCCCGACCGACACGAGGTCCAGCGGGAGCAACGCGCCCTTCCGTGGCCTCGGCACCCGGCCGGGCCGCCCCGCGAAGGAGTCCCGCAAGGCCGCCGAGGCCCGGAAGACGGCGGAGGCCCGCGCGGCGGCCCGGGTACGCAAGGGGCGCTGACGCCTGCGCACCGGTGCGCACGGTGCGCTGAGCTGCGGAGGCCGCGGACCGACCGGGGCGCTCAGGAGCCGGGCGCGAGGCCGAGGGCCGTGAGGGCCGCCGTGCCCGTGGCGGTGTGCTCTCCTCCGGCGAGGAGGAGGGTGCGGGCCGACTGGTAGGGGCAGCCCGCCGCCTCGAACGCCGTCGCGGCGGCGAGCTGGCCGGGCAGGTCGCCGTCCAGGAGCGCCTGTGCGCGGTCCAGTTGGGCGGTGGCGACCGGGTTGCCGGCGACCAGGCGCCGGACGGCGACGACCCGCGCGCGGGCTTCCGGGTGGCCTGCGAGGACCGAGGCCTCGGCGCGCAGACCCACGTACCAGTGGTGCCAGATCCAGGAGACCCACTTCCACACCTGGTCCGGTTCCGGTGCGACCCGTGCCAGGGCCGCGTCCGGGTCGCCGTGCTGGAGGAGGACCATGGCGTCGAAGACCGCGCCGTAGCCGTGGTGGTGCTCCGCCGCGGTACCGGCCTCCGCGACGACCCCCAGCCAGCTCTCCCGCGCCGCCCGGTCGCCACGCAGACCGTGGATCATCGCGACGCCCGCGGCGGCGGGACCGAGGGAGTACGACCGCTGCCGGCCGCTCCGGCGCCATGCGTCGAGGAAGCCCTCACTGCCGGTGAGTACGTCCTTGCCGTTGCCCGCGAACGCGTCCGCGACCATCAGCCAGGACGTGGCGTGGTGTGCCACCTCGGCGAACAGGGGGTGGTCGGCGAGCTGCCTGCCCCACCGGCGGGCCTGCGACAGCTCGCCCACGCCGAGGGCGGTGCCGGCGGCCATGGCGAGAGCGTCCATCAACTCCTGCGTGGCGGCGGGGGTGTGCGGCAGCGGGGTGAGGATCTCGATCCGGCGCCGGGCGGCCGCCGCCGCACCGAACGAGTCACCGGCCCAGGTCCGGGCGCCGGACAGCGCGTCCAGAGCGGCGGACTCGGCCACCGGATCGCACGCCGCCCGAGCCAGCCGGACGGCCCGCTCGGCACACTCGACCGTCTCCCGCGCACTGTTGTCGACGTCCCCCTGCACGGCCCCGAAGGCATCCATCACCACGGCTGCTTCGGCGAGCGCGAGAGCGGCGACGACGGAGACGTCGGCGGCAACTGCCGGCTCGGGCGAGGGGGTGGGGGG
>NZ_JARGEE010000272.1:0-12422 GCF_033794485.1 Streptomyces sp. MB09-02B | reverse complement strand
CTCCCACCCTCACCAGAGTCCGCATGGCCTACGCCCGCATCGAAGCGGTGAACCGCCCCGAGATCTGGATCGACCTACGCCCCCGCACCGAAGCGGAGGCGGAAGCCAGAGCCATCGACGCCCGCGTCGCCACAGGCGCCCACCTCCCCCTCGCCGGCCGCCTCCTCGCCGTCAAGGGCAACATCGACGTCCACGGCCTCCCCACGACCGCCGGCTGCCCGGCGTACGCGTACACCCCGGACGCCGACGCCCCGGCCGTCGCCCGCCTCCGCGCGGCCGGCGCGCTCGTCCTCGGCACCACCAACCTCGACCAGTTCGCCACGGGCCTGGTCGGCACCCGCTCCCCGTACGGCGCCGTCCGGGGCGCCCACGACCCGTCCCGCATCAGCGGCGGCTCCAGCGCGGGTTCGGCCGTCGCGGTGGCGCTCGGCCTCGTCGACCTCGCCCTCGGCACCGACACGGCGGGCTCCGGCAGGGTGCCCGCCGCCTTCAACGGCATCGTCGGCCTGAAGCCCACCCGGGGCCTCGTCCCCACCACCGGTGTGGTCCCGGCCTGCGCCTCGATCGACTGCGTCACGGTGTTCGCCCGCACCCTCCCTGAGGCGGAACAAGCCCTCGCGCACATGGCCTCCCCGCCCGGCCGCACCCTCCCGCCGCTCCCCGCGCGCACCCCGGGCCCCTGGCGCGTCGCGGTCCCCCGGCCCGAACAGCTGGGCGAACTGGACGAGGGCTGGGCGGAGGCGTTCGAGGCGACGGTGACCCGTCTGCGGGCCACGGGCGCGGACGTACGCACCCTCGACCTCACCCCGTTCACCGAGGCGGCGGCCATGCTCTACCAGGGCGCCTTCGTGGCCGAGCGTTACACGGCGGTCGGCGCCTTCGTCGACAAGGCGATCGCGGACGGCGTCGACTCCCTGGACCCCACCGTCGCGGGCATCATCACCCGGGCCCGGGACATCCCGGCCCACCGCCTCTTCGCCGACCAGGACCACCTGGCCGCCCTGCGCTCCCGCGCGCTCGCCGAACTGGCCGACGCGGACGCCCTGTTGCTGCCGACGACACCGGGCCACCCCACACTCGCCGAGGTGGCCGCCGACCCGCTGGGCGCCAACGCGCGCCTCGGCCGCTTCACCAACTCCACGAACCTCTTCGACCTGGCGGCGGTGGCCGTCCCCGCCGGTGAGGTGAACGGTCTCCCCTTCGGCGTGATGCTGGTCGGCCCGGCTTTCACGGACGACCGCCTGGCCCGCCTCGCCGCCGCACTCCAGCCGGAAACCCGACTGGCGGTCGTGGGAGCCCACCTCTCGGGCCAGCCCCTGAACCCCCAACTGCTGTCCCTGGGCGCCCGCCTGGAACGAACGACCACGACGGCACCGGTCTACCGCCTCCACGCCCTGCGGACGACCCCGCCCAAGCCGGGCCTGGTCCACGTGGGCGAGGGCGGCGCCCCGATCGAGACGGAGATCTGGCGCCTCCCGGCAGCAGGCCTGGGCCGCCTCCTGACCACCCTCCCCCACCCCATGACTCTGGGCTCCGTGCAACTCTCCGACGGCACCCGAACCCCCGGCTTCCTCTGCGAGCCGACGGCCCTGGACAACACCGAGGACATCACGCACCACGGCAGCTGGCGCACCTACCTGACCCACACCCAGCCGACCGACCCGACCTAGAACCCACGACCTCAGACCGGACCCAGGGGCGCGGGGAACTGCGCGACCAGCCCCCACCGGACCCGCACCCGACGACCGACCCGACGACGCACCCCCACGCCCGGCGGAGCCTCACCCCACCGACGAGTAAGCCACGACCCCCCTCAACACCCCGTCCACAGCCTTACGCGCACTCTTCCCCACGGTCGACCCAGCCGGCGCCGCCGCCGAGATCTGCCCCAGCACATCGATCACCTGCTTACACCACCGCACGAAGTCACCCGCCGGCATCTCCGCCTCCCGCAGCACCTCGTCGAGCCCCGACCCCGAAGCCCACATGTACGCGGCCCAGGCGAAGCCGAGATCCGGCTCCCGCTGCCCGACCCCCTCGCTCTGCGTGATCCGGAACTCCTCCTCCAGCGCGTCCAGCCGCCCCCAGATCCGCACCATCTCCCCGAGCGCGGCCTTGGCGTTCCCGGACGGCAGCTTCGGCGCCATCGCGTCGTCCCCGACACGCGCCTCGTACACCAGCGCCGAGACGCACGCCGCGAGCTCCGCCGGCCCGAGCCCCTCCCACACGCCCGCCCGCAGACACTCACTGGCGAGCAGATCCAGCTCGCCGTACAGCCGGGCGAGCCGCTTGCCGTGCTCGGTGACCTCGTCACCCCGCAGATAGTCCAGCTCGGTCAGCAGGGCGACGATCCGGTCGAAGGTCCGCGCGATCGTGTTCGTGCGGCCCTCGATACGCCGCTCCAGCTGCGCGGTGTCCCGCTTGAGCCGGTGGTACCGCTCGGCCCACCGCGCGTGGTCCTCCCGCTCGTCGCAGCCGTGACACGGATGCGCCCGCAACTCGGCGCGCAGCCGGGCGATCTCGCGGTCGTCCGCGGCGGCGGCCCGCCGCTTGCGGTGCCGGTCGGGCACGAGATGCCCGGCCTTGGTGCGCAGCGCCGACGCCAGATCGCGGCGGGACTGCGGCGAACGCGGGTTGAAGGACTTCGGGATCCGCATCCGCTCCAGCGCCTCCACCGGAACCGGGAAGTCCATCGACGCCAGCCGCTTGACCTGCCGCTCGGCGGTCAGCACCAGCGGACGCGGCCCGTCGTGCTGCTCGAACCCCCGGTGGCCGTTGGACCGCCCGGCGGGCAGCCCCGGATCCAGCACCAGCGCGAGCCCGGCGTACTTGCCGGTCGGCACGTGGATGATGTCCCCGGGCTTGAGCTTCTCCAGCGCGACGGCGGCCTCGGCGCGCCGCTGCGCGGCGCCCTGCTTCGCCAGCTCCGTCTCACGGTCCTTCAGCTCCCGCCTCAGGCGCGCGTACTCCTCGAAGTCCCCGAGGTGGCAGGTCATGGATTCCTGGTAGCCCTCGAGACCCTCCTCGTTGCGCTGCACCTGCCGGGAGATCCCGACGACCGACTTGTCGGCCTGGAACTGCGCGAACGAGGTCTCCAGCAGCTCGCGCGAGCGGTGCCGCCCGAACTGTTCGACCAGGTTGACCGCCATGTTGTACGACGGCTTGAAGCTGGAGCGCAGCGGATACGTACGGGTGCCGGCGAGCCCGGCGAGGTGGTCGGGGTTCATGCCCCGCTGCCACAGCACCACCGCGTGGCCCTCGACGTCGATGCCGCGCCGCCCCGCGCGTCCCGTCAGCTGGGTGTACTCACCGGGGGTGATGTCGGCGTGCTGCTCGCCGTTCCACTTGACGAGCTTCTCCAACACCACCGAGCGGGCGGGCATGTTGATGCCGAGCGCGAGGGTCTCGGTGGCGAACACGGCCTTGACCAGGCCGCGTACGAAGAGTTCCTCGACGACCTCCTTGAACGTCGGCAGCATGCCCGCGTGATGGGCCGCGATACCGCGCTCCAGCCCTTCCAACCACTCGTAGTAGCCGAGGACATGGAGGTCCTCGCGGGGGATGGAGGCGGTGCGCTCCTCGACGAGGGCGCGCACCTTGTGCCGGGACTCGTCGTCGTTCAGCCGGAGGCCCGCGTGCAGGCACTGCTGGACGGCGGCCTCGCAGGCGGCGCGGCTGAAGATGAAGGTGATGGCGGGCAACAGGCCTTCGGAGTCGAGCCGTTCGATGACTTCGGGACGGCTCGGGATCCAGATCCTCGACCGCTGTCTGCGCTCGCGCTCCCGGTCGGCCTCGCGCATGGAGCGGCCGCGGCGGCGGTCCTGGAAGGAGGGCCTGCTGGCCTCCATCCGCGCCATCCGGGTCAGGTCCGGGTTGACGGCCTTCTTGCTGCCCTCGCCCTCCTCGAACAGGTCGTACATCCGCCGTCCGGCGAGCACGTGCTGGAACAGCGGCACCGGCCGGTGTTCGGAGACGATCACGTCGGTGTCGCCGCGCACGGTGTCCAGCCAGTCGCCGAACTCCTCCGCGTTCGACACGGTGGCCGAGAGGGAGACGAGGGTGACCGACTCGGGAAGGTGGATGATCACCTCTTCCCACACCGCGCCCCGGAAGCGGTCGGAGAGGTAGTGCACCTCGTCCATGACCACGTACCCGAGGCCGAGGAGGGTCTGGGAGCCCGCGTACAGCATGTTCCGCAGCACCTCGGTGGTCATCACGACCACGGGGGCGTCGGAGTTGACGCTGTTGTCACCGGTGAGCAGACCGACCTTGTCGGCGCCGTAACGGCGGCACAGGTCGGCGTACTTCTGGTTCGACAGGGCCTTGATGGGTGTCGTGTAGAAGCACTTCTTGCCCTGCCCCAGGGCGAGGTGGACGGCGAACTCGCCGACGATCGTCTTGCCCGAGCCGGTGGGGGCGGCCACCAGGACGCCCTTTCCCGCCTCCAGCGCCTGGCAGGCCTCGATCTGGAAGGGGTCGAGACCGAAGTCGTACATCTCGCGGAAGGAGGCGAGCGCGGTGGCCTGCTCGGCAGCGCGCCTACGTGCTGCCGCGTACCGCTCGGCCGGTGAGAGGTCCTCTGTCATCGTGCTTTCGAGCGTACCGGGCCCCACTGACAACAGGACGATCATTATCCGGATCGTGGCACCGTCGAGATCCGGGCGCCCCGCCGTCTCAAAGAATCCTTGCCCACCCCACAGGGGCGAACTAATGTTCCCACTCGGTTCAGGGCGATGATCTCGAACCAGTCGGTGTCCCTCTGTGCGCACACCGGATCTCGGCACCCGCGGCCGGCGCGGCCGCCGACGAGGTGCACCGCGGCACCCGCGGCTGCATCAACTACTCGTGGGGCGACGGCACCGTGAACTGCGCGAACAAGGACGGCCGTTGCTGAACCGGTCCGTCCGAACCGGTCGTCCGAACCGGTGCGAGCCAGCACCGGCTGCGGGACCACGTCAGCCTTGTCATGACGACGGCAGTGGGCCCCACCGAAGGTTCTCGGTGGGGCCCACTGCCGTCGTCGTCACCGCACACACCGCGGCGGCCGTGCTCAGGTGGCGTCGTCGTACCCGTTGATCCGTTCCCGCTCGGGTTCCACCTGCGAGGGGAGCGCCCTGCTCGCCGAGACGGTCTCGACCTCCCCGACGTCCTCGGGGGTGAGGTCCAGCTCGGAGGCCTCGTCGTCCGCGGGGCCGAGTGCGTCGCGCTTGCGCCTGCGCTTGTCGTTCAGCAGGGAGAACCCGGTGGCCACGAAGTACAGCAGGATGATCGGCGCGGCGAGCGAGAGCATCGAGACCGGGTCGACGGTCGGGGTGGCGAACGCGGCGAACACGGTGACACCCATGATCATGGCCCGCCACCAGCCCAGCATCCGCCGGCCGGTGACCATGCCGGTCATGTTCATCATGACGAGCACGAGCGGCAGCTCGAAGGAGAGACCGAAGACGATGACCATGCGGGTCACGAGGTCCAGCAGCTCGTCCAGGGGCAGCAGGTTGACGGCGTTGTCAGGGGTGAAGTCCAGCAGGACCTCGGCAGCCGCGGGCAGCACGTGGTACGAGAAGTAGGCACCCACCATGAACAGGGGGAAGCCCGCCGCCACGAAGGCCATCGAGTAGCGCTTCTCGTGCCGGTGCAGGCCGGGCGCGATGAAGGCCCACAGCTGATAGAGCCAGACCGGGCTCGCGATGACCACACCGGCCGTCAGGGACACCTTGATCATCAACGTGAACGGGCCCATCAGACCCGACATCGTGATGTTGCCGCAGGCTCCCGTGCTCTCCTTGGCGAGCTCGGTGAAGTCCCGCGTGCACCCGACGGACTCCTGGACCGGGCGGGTGAGGAAGTTGATGATCTCCTGGTAGAAGACCAGACCCACCACCGAGGCCACGATGATGGCCAGGAGCGCCTTGCCCAGCCGGTTGCGGAGCTCGCGAAGGTGCTCCACGAGGGGCATCCGCCCCTCGGGATCCTTCTCCATGTTGCGGGCAGACTTGAGCAACCCACGTTCCCATCTCGTGCGGCAGGCCGGAGGTCGTCTCCGGCCTTGCGTCAGCGCTTGGTCGTGTCCGTCGGCTCGGTGACCGGGCGCGAGCTGGTCACGTCGCCGGGGGCGGCCTGGATGGTGCGCTGCGCCGGGGCCTCGTCGTGCGGCGGGGCGGACGCGGCCGTGGTGTTGTCCTGGCCGTCGGACTTCATGGCCTTGGCCTCGCTCTTGAGGATGCGGGCGGACTTGCCCAGGGAGCGCGCCATGTCCGGAAGCTTCTTCGCACCGAACAGCAGGATGATGACGACGAGGATCAGAATGATCTCGGTGGGGCCGAGCCTACCCATAGCTGTCTACCTTCTTCACCGAGGCGGCGGGTGGGGGCTGTCCGACCAGTCGGACATGTGTCCGAACGATCGTACTGGCAGCGATCGTAACGCTCAGGGGTGAACGTGAGGCAATCCCTCTGCGTACTCCCGATCCGCGACCCGGGCCTCGTTCTCCGTGCCGCGACAGGCAGCGTACCTGCCAAAGGTGAGAAGGTGACAGGGCGAAGTGGCGCAAAACGCACCGCGCTGTCAACTCACAGGGGCCTCGGCCGTCACTCACACGGCATCCACGGAACGGGCCGCGCTCGCCGTCGCCCGCTCCAGGTCCTCCGCGGCCCGGCTGATCCTCCGCGCGGACTCCGCGACCTGCGCACCCAGCCGCCTGGCCTCCAGGAAGACCCGCACGGCCAGTACCCCGAGCACGACCAGTCCGACAAAACCCACAGCCACCGCGAACATCGCCCAGAACATGAGCCGACCCTAGCCCCTGGCCCTACCCCGCGGAATGCAGCCTGAGGGTCCGCACCCCGCCCCCCGTCAGCAGCTCGACGATGCGCTCACCGGCCGGCTTGCGGACGGCGGTGCCGCACTCGGGGCAGGTGAAGGAGTAGAAGGTGGTTTTGCTGGTGGCGCCGATGGCCAGACGCAGTGCGCCCGCGCCCAGCTCGAAGTTGGCCCGGCAGTCGGGGCAGCCGGCTCTGAACACCACGTCGACCGCCTTCCTCATCCCCGCGAAGGCGACCGCCACGGTCATCTCCCGGATCTCCTGGATCTCCTGCACCCCCGACTTCACACCGGACTTCACGCCGGACTTCACACCCGACACAACCGACCCGCCGCTCACAGCCCTCGTATCTCCCTTTTCCGGTCGTACGCCGTCGTCGTCACGTCTCGCCGTCCCCGGTGCCACCGCCGCGCGGACCCGCCGCCACGCGGTCCCCGCGGTCCCGCGGTCACGGTCTCGTCGGCTCGGCCTCGTCGTAGGCCGCCAGCGCCTCACGGGCCGCCCGGCGGGCACTCTCGGCGAGGTCCTGCGGGGAGACGATCCGGCCGTCGCGCCCGAGCCGCAGCGCCAGGCGCCGCAGCGAGGCGGGGTCCGGGGTGCGCAGGCTGATGCGCAGCCCGCCGTCCGGCAGTTCCTCGGCACTGTCGTGCGGGTAGTACTCGGCGACCCAGCGCCCTCCCGGACCGACCTCGACGACGACCTCGGGGTCCTCGGCGGCCGGCTGCACCAGCGCCTCCGACAGATCCCGCAGTTCGATCTCGGGCGGCGCGGACGGCTCGTCGAGGATCTTGATCTCGGCGACCCGGTCCAGCCGGAACGTACGCCGGGCCTCGGAGCGACGGCACCAGGCCTCGACATAGGTGTGACCGACGCTGACCAGACGGATCGGGTCGATCTCCCGCTCGGTGACCTCGTCCCGGGCGGGCGAGTAGTAACGGATCCACAGCCGCCGGCGCTCCGAGATGGCCCGGTCGACGTCCGCGAAGACCCCACCCTCGGCCTCGAAGGTGACCGACAGGCGTGAGCTGGCGCCCGCCGCCTCCCCGGCCGCGGTCTCGACCTTGGCGGTGGCCCGCAGCAGGGCCTGCCGGTCGCTCTCCCGCAGCCCGGGCAGGGTGGCGACCGCGCGGGCGGCCACCAGCAGGGCGGTGGCCTCGTCGGCGGCCAGCCGCAGCGGCTCGGCGGCCTCCGCGCCGAGGGCGGCCGGGTTGTGCCACCAGATGCGCTCGCCGTCGGTGTCGATGTCCAGCAGATCACCGCCGCGGAAGCTGGTCCCGCACATGGGCAGCACATCGAGGTCCGACACCAGCTCGTCCTCGGTGATCCCGAAGGCACGGGCCACGTCCTCGATCCGGGCGCCGGGCCGCTCCCGCAGATACGTCACCAGGGAGAGCATCCGCCGGGTCTGGTCGATGGCGTTCGCCGGCCGGGCCGGTTTTCCCACCACGTTCTTACGTCCCCTCAACCCTTGGCCACGGCACGCAGCCGGTCCACCACATCGGCCCGCAGCTCGGCGGGCTCCAGGACCACCACATCGGGCCCGAACTCCACCAGCCAGGCATCCAGACCGTGCCCGTACGGAATCTCCAACTCGTCCCAGCCGTCCCCGAGTTCCCGTACGAGGGAGGCCTTCGCGCGCAGCGGGTAGCCGGCACCGGAGCGCAGCCGGATCAGCGCGGAGCGGTCGGCGGTCTCCCCCGCCCAGCTCGCGACCGTCTCCCGCACGGTGACGACGTCGGGGACGTCGGCGGTGAAGGCGGCACCCCGGCTGCGGACCTTGCCGGTGATCCGGGAGAGCCGGAAGACCCGCTCGGCACCCCGGTCCCGGTCGAAGCCGGCCAGATACCAGTGACCGCGCCAGCACTCCAGCGCCCACGGCTCCACATGGCGGGGCTCGGGGCGCGCGGCGGTCGCCTTGCGGTACTCGAACACGACCGGGCGCCGGTCACGGCACGCCAGCATCAGCGGCTCGAACGCGGCCTCGTGCACCGGGATGCGCGGCTCCAGCGCCCCATGGGCCTCGTACGGGTCGACGTCCTCGGGCAGCCCGGCCGCACGCAGCTTCTGCAGGGCGCCGCTGGCGGCCCCGGCGAGGCGAGCCTGCTGCCAGACCTTCGCGGCGAGCCCGAGGGCCGCAGCCTCCTCGGCGTCGAGCGTGATCGGCGGAAGGCTGTTGCTGTCGCGACGGGCCAGATAGCCGACCTCGCCGTCGAGGTTCTCCACCGTCTCGATGACCAGGCCGAGTTCGCGCAGGTCGTCCTTGTCGCGCTCGAACATGCGGTTGAAGGAGTCGTCGGAGCCGGCTTCCAGATAGGCCTCGATGGACTCGCGCAGCTCGCGCTTGCTGAGCGGCCGCCGCGTCCCCAGCAGACACAGCGCCAGGTTCATCAACCGCTCGGCCTTGGCAATGGCCATCGACGCCCTTCCTCCGGGTGTTTCCGCGGCACGACCGTACCGCTACGAAGCGTCGCGGCAAAAGCCGAGGGTCCATGCCCGAAAAGGCATGGACCCCAGACAGTCGGGACCGGTCACGGCACGATCACCGCAGACCCGGCATTCGACAGATCAGACCCCGAGAAGGTCGACCACGAAGATCAGCGTCTCACCGGGCTTGATCGCCGGAGTCGGGCTCTGGTTCCCGTAGGCGAGGTGGGCCGGAATGGTCAGCTGGCGACGGCCACCGACCTTCATGCCCTGCACACCCTGGTCCCAGCCCTTGATGACACGACCGCCACCGAGCGGGAAACGGAACGGCGTCCCACGGTTCCAGCTGGCGTCGAACTCCTCACCGGTGGAGAAGGACACACCCACGTAGTGCACGGTGACGGTCTGGCCGGCCTGGGCCACCTCACCGTCACCCTCCCAGATGTCCTTGATCTCCAGGTCCGCCGGCGGCTGGCCCTCGGGAAAGTCGATCTCGGGCTTCTCGATGCTCACTGCTCTGGCTCCTATGTCGTACGAACGTCATGCGCGATGCCTGACGGGCAACCTGCCCAGTCTTACATCACAGCCAGAATGTCGACGGCGAAGACCAGCGTGGAGTTCTTCGGGATGCCCTGCTGCTCCTTGTCACCGAAGGCCTGGTCCGGCGGCACGACGAGAAGCACCCGGCTGCCGACCTTCTTGTCCACCAGACCGTCCTTCAGGCCCTTGAGCGTCAACTGGTCCAGCGGGAACGTCACCGTCTTGCCCGTGTCGTACGTGCTGTCGAACTTCTTGCCACCCTCCCAGAGCAGAGCGACATAGTTCACGACCACACTGTCCGTGTCCTTCACGACGGCGCCGTCGCTCTCCAGGACGTAGTTCGAGACGAGCTTCGTCGGCGGGCCGGCGTCCTTCGGCATGGTCACCGTGGGCGCCTTGCCGTCGGTGTTCGTGCCGACCTTCGGCAGGTCGATGTCGTCCTGGGCCACTTCCGCACCCTTCGCCGAGGCGGGGATCGTCGTGCCCTTCACGATGTCCACGACGAAGACCAGCGTGGCGTTCGCCTTGATGTCGCCCTGGCCCTGCGCCCCGTACCCGAGATCCGGGGGGATCACCAGCTCCACCCGACTGCCGACCTTCTGGCCCTCCAGGCCCTTCTCCCAGCCCTGGATGACACCGCCCGCCCCCAGCGTGACCGGGAGGGTCTGCTTCTTGTCGTAGCTGTTGTCGAAGGGCTCCGACTCGTCGTACTCCTGGCCGAGGTAGTTCACCTCGGCGACATCACCCTTCTTCAGCTCGGCACCGTCGCCCTCGCTGATGACCTCGACCTTCAACTCCTTCGGCGGGTCACCCTCCCCCTTCGCGAGGGTCGGCTTCTCCCCGAACTCGGCGCCCTTGGTGATCGCGGGCACTCCGTTCTTCGTGGAGGCGGAGTCGGAGCCCTTGTCGTCGTCACTACCGCAGGCAGCTGCGGAGAGCAGCAGCAGCGGCACGACGAGAAGGCCGGCAATTCGGCGCACGTGTTCCTCAGATCTCAGACGGCACTCTGGTCGCCCGCCACTCTAGGGCGTGCGACGGGCCCCGTACGAGAACGTACGGGGCCCAGGGCCGGTTTCCTCAACCGAAGGTCACATGCCCGCGATCAGCTTCTCCACCCGGTCGTCCACCGAACGGAACGGGTCCTTGCACAACACGGTGCGCTGTGCCTGGTCGTTGAGCTTCAGATGCACCCAGTCGACCGTGAAATCCCGACGCTGTTCCTGCGCGCGCCGGATGAAGTCACCGCGCAACCGGGCCCGAGTGGTCTGCGGCGGAACCGACTTGCCCTCGAAGATCTTCAAGTCATTGCAGATGCGGGTGGCTTGACCTTTCCTCTCCAACAGGTAGTAGAGGCCACGACGGCGGTGGATGTCGTGATACGCGAGGTCTATCTGCGCGACCCGCGGATGCGACATGGTCATGTTGTGCTTGGCCCGGTACCGCTCGATGAGCTTGTACTTCATCACCCAGTCGATTTCGGTGCCGATCCGGTCGAGGTCCTCCGCCTCGATGGCGTCCAGCGTGCGGCCCCACAGCTCCAGCACCTGCTCGACGGTGCCCGTACGGATACCGCGGCGCTCCACGAAGTCCACGGCCTTCTCGTAGTACTCGCGCTGCACCTCCAGCGCGGACGCCTCCCGGCCACTGGCCAGCCGCACCTTGCGACGGCCGGTGATGTCATGGCTGACCTCGCGGATCGCCCGAATCGGGTTCTCCAGGGTGAGGTCACGCATGACCGTGCCCGCCTCGATCATGCGCAGCACCAGGTCGGTGGCACCGACCTTCAGCAGCATGGTCGTCTCGGACATGTTCGAGTCGCCCACGATGACGTGGAGACGGCGGTACCGCTCGGCGTCCGCGTGCGGCTCGTCCCGGGTGTTGATGATCGGCCGGGAGCGGGTGGTCGCCGAGCTGACGCCCTCCCAGATGTGCTCCGCGCGCTGGCTCACGCAGTACACCGCACCGCGCGGCGTCTGCAGCACCTTGCCCGCGCCGCACAGCAGCTGCCGGGTGACGAGGAACGGAATCAGGATGTCCGCGAGACGGGAGAACTCCCCGTGCCGCGCCACCAGATAGTTCTCATGGCAACCGTATGAGTTGCCCGCCGAGTCCGTGTTGTTCTTGAAGAGGTAGACGTCGCCCGCGATTCCCTCCTCGTGCAGGCGGCGTTCGGCGTCGACCAGCAGTCCTTCGAGAATGCGCTCGCCGGCCTTGTCGTGAGTGACGAGTTCGGTCACGTTGTCACATTCGGGTGTCGCGTATTCCGGATGTGAGCCCACGTCGAGATAGAGGCGGGCCCCGTTCCGCAGAAACACATTGCTGCTGCGGCCCCATGACACGACACGGCGGAAGAGGTACCGCGCCACCTCGTCAGGAGACAGACGGCGCTGTCCCCTGAACGTGCACGTGACGCCGTACTCGTTCTCCAGCCCGAAAATGCGGCGGTCCATGACTGAACATTACGCCCGATCCACCGAGCTGAAACGAGGTTCGGCAGCACGGTTTGGATCATTTTCCGATGAGACCGCAACCACCGCACCCCCGGAAGGAACAGCGAGAACCCGCCCGGTCGCCAGCAGAACCAGCAACGACACGGCCCCCGCCGCACCCGGCACGACGAACCCCCACAGCGTCCCGC
>NZ_JARGEE010000271.1:0-12423 GCF_033794485.1 Streptomyces sp. MB09-02B | reverse complement strand
GAGTGGGTGGGGTGGAGCTGGGGTGACGGGAGCGAGTCACGTGAACCCGGTCGGGCGGATCGCCCCCGGCCCCGGTCGCGGCCCCGGCGTCGAAGCTCGCAGGGGCCTTGCAGACGAGCGTCCGATGAGGTCGCGAACTCTGGTGGCCGTGCATGCATTGCACCGGAGAGCCCTTGATGGGGATCTTCCGAAAAGCCGAGAGCGGGGGAGGCACGACCAGAGCTTTTCGGCAACGCGGCGAGGTGCTGTGCCAGGCCGTGCGACCCGGGAGGTGCGGAGTGCAGAACCCCTCAGGCGCTGATGGCCAGTCCTGCCCGGTGGACCGGGTGGGCCGGGGGCAGCCCCGCCGTCATGCGTTCCAGTTCCGTCACCACCGTGCCGCCGAGGCGCGCCAGTTCGTTGCCGAGGGACCCGGCGATGTGCGGGGTGAGGAAAACGTTCGGAAGGCGGTAGAGCGGGGAGTGAGCGGGCAGTGGCTCGGGGTCGGTGACGTCCAGGATCGCGCTGAGCCGGCCGTTCACCAGTTCCTCGGTGAGCGCGCCGTGGTCGATGAGGGCGCCGCGTGAGGTGTTGATCAGGACACCGCCGTCGGGGATGAGCGCTAGCCGTTCGCGGTTGAGCATGCGGTGGGTCTGCGGGATGTCGGGGGCGTGCACGCTGACGATGTCGCTGGTGCACAGCAGCTCGTCGAGGTCCAGTGGGGTCGCGCCCAGTTCCGCGGCCTCCGCGACGTCGACGTAGGGGTCGTGGAGGCTCACCGACAGATCGAGGGGCCGGAGCAGTTCCAGGACCCGGCGGCCCACTCGGGACGCGCCGATCAGGCCGACCCGACGGCCGAAGTTGCCGACCCCCGCGTACTGCGTCGGAGCGGGATGGACGTGCGCGGCACGGTAGCGTTCGCGGAGTCCGAAGGCGTCCTTGCCGGCCAGCAGGATCATGGCGAGCGTGTACTCGGCCACGGGCAGGGCGTTGGCCCGCACCGCGCTGGAGAGAGTGAGGCAGCGCTCCCAGAACGGCTCGCCCACGAGGTGGCGGACGCTGCCTCCAGCGTGCAGGACAGCGCGCAGCCGGGGCGCGGCCGCGAGGGCCCGGGCGTCGACGGGAGGGCAGCCCCAGCCTGTGATGAGCACCTCGGCCCGGCCCAGGGCCTCGACTGCGGTGGGGTCCGAGAAGTCCTGGACCACGAGCGCGGGATCGATCTGCGCGAGCTGCTGGAGACGTCTCATCAGCCCGGGTGGGAAGAGTTCATGCAAATATGAGGGATTCATGGCAAAAAGGGCGAAGGGTGGCGACGGGGGCGTGAGCATGGTGCTCCTGCGGGTGTGAGGGGGTGTACCGGAAGGTGCAGTAAACGTATTCCAAACTAGAAGCCCCTGCCGGGCCCGGTCAATGGTCGTCTTCGGGCATGCGCATGCGTCCGGTTGTGTCTGAACAGATGGGAGTATGCAGGTCAGGGGTCTGCTCACGTAACGCTTTTGAAAGTTGGACGAAACAATCCGGCCTTGCCTCTTGTGGATTCGACACGTCCAGTCGTACGGTCCCACAACAAACGATTACTGCCTCTGATCTGCAGTGTCGGCTCCCCATCCTGTTCGTCGTCTCGACCGCGCCGTCTCCCCCACGTGCGAGCGCCGTCCCGTTCCCTCTCGTGGAGGACCGATGTCCAAGCACCGCATCCGCCCCAGAGTCCTTGCCCCGGTGGCCGCCGCCGCGTCGCTTTCCCTGCTGCTCGGCGCGTGTTCGGGAGGCGCCGACTCCGACGAGGCCTCGTCGACCACGAAGGGCGACGTCACGCTGGAGTTCTGGAGCTGGACCGACGGTATCGAGGCCCAGACCGAGGTGTGGAACAAGGCCCACCCCGAGACGCAGATCAAGTTCGTCAACCCGGCGGGGGAGACGGCGTACCAGAAGCTGCGTGCCGCAGTGAACGCCGGCACCGCTCCATGTCTGTCGAAGATGGACGGGATGAACCTGGCGAACTTCGCCGCCGACGGCCTGCTCACCGACATCAGCAAGGTCGCCGAGCCGTACCGCGACAAGTACACGCCCGCCGCGTGGAACGCGGTCAGTCCCGGCGGCACCACCTTCGGCATCCCCATGGGGTCCTCGCCGTTGTTCACGGCCTACCGCGCGGACCTGTTCCAGAAGTACGGGATCAAGGCGCCGAAGACCTGGGACGACCTGATCGCGGTCGGCAAGAAGGTGCAGCAGAAGGACAAGAAGGTCAAGATCTACAACATGGCGGGGGAGGACCCGAGCACGCTCGTGGACCTGTCCTGGGAGGCGGGCGCGCAGTGGTACAAGGTCGACGGTGACCACTGGGTCATCGACTTCACCTCACCCGAGGCCCTGAAGGCCGGCGATATCGTCCAGCAGCTCGTCGACAACGACCTTGCCTCCAGCGCCTCCTACGCCGACCCGGGCGTCTTCAAGACCTGGGACCTCGGCACCACCATCGCGATGACGACCTCGACCTGGCAGCTGCCGATCTACGACACCAACTTCCCCAAGTCCAAGGGCAAGTGGCAGCTGGCCGACTCGCCGGCCTTCGACACCGCCAAGCCGCGGACCTCCAGCAACTTCGACGCACTGGCCGTGCTCAAGGGCTGCAAGCACCCCGACCGCGCCGCCGAGTTCGCCGCCTGGCTGTCCAGCAGCAAGGAGTCGCTGACCACGCTCACCGACCCCGCCTCCAAGTCCGGCCTCTTCCCGGCGGTCCCGGACGTCTCCCCGTACGTCGACAAGATCATCCCCACCGAGATGTTCAACGGGAAGTCCGACAGCGCGAAGGTGATCACCGACGCGGCCGCGCGGGTGGGCGACCAGTGGCAGTACGGCCCCAACTACGCGGCCATGTACTCCGAGATGCAGAAGCAGTGGGGCAAGGTCATGAAGAAGGAACTCACGGTCGAGGAGATGCTCACGAGCATCGAGAAGTGGACCGTCGACGACCTCAACGGCAAGGGCATCAAGGCCGTCTCGGGCAGCTGAGCCCTCGTCCCTAGCCCCACCCTCACCCGGAGACATTGGAGTCACCCGTGTCCACCCTGACGCGACCGGCGAAGGTCGCGACCGACTCCCCGGTCCGGCGGACCTCCCCCCGCCGGGCCGGGAGACGGGGAGCCTACAAGGGGCTGCTGTTCATGCTCCCCTTCCTGCTGGGCTTCCTAGCCACCTACGTCGTGCCGATCGTCTACGCCTTCAGCCAGAGCCTGCACGAGAAGAAGAGCAGCGGCCTCGGCTTCGGCCCGACCCGGATCGTCTACACCGGCTTCGCCAACTTCGCCTCGGTCCTGGGGGACAGCGCGTTCTGGGCGAGCATGGGCCGGACCCTGCTGTTCGGCGCCGTGCAGATCACGGTGATGCTGGGCATCGCGCTGCTGCTGGCGCTGCTGCTGGACGGCGTGGCCGCCCGCGCGGTGCGCTTCTTCCGCGCCGCGCTGCTCATCCCGTACGTCGTCCCGGCCGTGGTCTCCACCCTGATGTGGCTGTTCCTCTACAGCCCCACGGGCAGCCCGCTGCTCGACATCGCGCAGCGGGCCGGCACGGAGATCTCCTTCTTCGGCGGCCTCAACACCTACCTCTCGCTGGGCAATCTGCTCACCTGGCAGGGGATCGGCTTCAACATGATCCTCATCTCCGCCTCGCTCCAGGCACTGCCCCGCGAACTGTACGAGGCGGCCCGGCTCGACGGAGCCCGCGAGTGGCGCGTCGCCTGGTCGATCAAGATCCCGAACATCACCGGGATCCTGGTGCTGACCGGAATGTTCTCCCTGATCAGCCGACTCCAGCTGTTCGGCGAGCCGCTGATCATGCGGCAGATCGCGCCGGAATCCATCAACACCGACTTCACGCCGATGATGGAGATCTACGACCAGGCCTTCAAGGTCGGCGACTACCAGTACGCCGCCGCCGAGTCCCTGGTCCTGGCCGTCGTCACCGGCATCCTCGCCTTCGTCTTCTACCGCGCCACGAACAGGAAGATGTCATGAGCGCTGTCGCCTCCGGGGGCGGCGTACGCCCTTCCCGCCGCGCGGTGGTGCTCACCACCGGCCTGCTGGTGGTCTTCGTGCTCTACTCGCTCGCCCCGACCTGGTTCCTGATCGTCTCCGCGACCAAGGACCAGACCGACCTCTACTCCACCTTCGGCCTGTGGTTCTCCGGCAACCACCTGGGCGACAACCTGCACGACATCGCGACCTACCACGACGGTGTGTTCCTGCGCTGGCTGGGCAACTCCGTCCTCTACTCCACCCTCGGCGCGGCCGGCTCCACCCTCGTCTCGCTCGCCGCCGGGTACGGACTGTCGAAGTTCGAGTTTCCCGGCCGGGGCGCCCTCTTCGCCGTCATCGTCGGCGCCTCACTGCTGCCGAGCACCCTGCTGGCCTTCCCGCTGTATCTGGTGTTCTCCGAGATCGGGCTCACCAACACCATCTGGTCGGTGCTCATCCCGTACTTCATCAACCCCTTCGGGGTCTACCTCGGCAAGGTGTACGCCGACAGCTCGGTGCCCACCGAACTGATGGAGGCTGCCCGCATCGACGGCGCGAGCGATCTGCGGATCTTCGCCTCGATCGCGCTGCCGCTGATGCGCACCGGCGGCATCACCATCTTCATGCTCGAGTTCATCAACATCTGGAACAACTTCTTCCTCCCCCTGTTCATGCTCAACGGCGAGCGCACCTTCCCCGTGACCCTGGGCCTCTACTCCTGGCTCCAACAGGCGCAGACCGCACGCGACATGAACACCCTCGTCCTCACCGGGTCCCTGCTGTCGATCGTCCCGCTCGCGATCTTCATGTTCACGCTCCAGAAGTACTGGCGCAGCGGAATTCTCATGGGCAGCCTCAAGTAAGAAGGAACAGCGCCGTGTCCCACGCCCCCAGAAGACGTGAAGTGCTCAAGTACGCCGGGACGACCGGCGCCACCGCCGCCGGCCTCGGCCTGCTGACGTCCCGGCCCGCCGCCGCGTCACCGGCCGGCGAGTCCGCCGCCTCCGATGCCTCCGACACCTCCGCCGCGTTCAAGAAGGCCGTCTGCAAGCCGCTCGACATCGTCGTCTTCGGCGACGAGAGCTCCGAGTCGGCGCACGGTCTCACCGCCACGCTTTCCGACACGGTCACCGGAGGCCTCGGCCAGAAGGCCCGTGTCCTCAACCCCACCGAGCCGGCCACGTACTGGGGCGGCAGGCTGAGGTTCGACGTCGCCGTCAGCCCGACCGACACCACCTACGTCACCGTTCGCCTGTGGGGTGACGACTACGACGCCACCTCCGAGCAGGCGGGCTCCGGCACCAACATGTGGCGGCTGCAGTTGTTCTGCGACGGCAAGCAGGTCGGCTACCAGGACGAGGGCGCCGTCGACAGCCTCGACATCCTCGACACCGCGCCGCGCACCCCCGGCCGGTTCTTCTTCCACACGCTGCCGCTGCCGGAGAAGCTGACGGCGGGCAAGAAGAGGGTGACGCTGGAGATCCGCGCCATGGGACGCATCTGGTCCTACGGCCAGAACCCCGAGCAGCTGTACTACAAGATGACCACTCCGTCGCGCGGCATCTACCGCCTTTACACCCACACCGAGCCGTACTTCGTCCCACCCAAGGGGGAGGCGCAGGGCCCGGCGCCGGTGCCGAAGGTGCGTACCGTCGAGGGCCCCGAGGTCCTGGAGGCGGTGCGTCAGCGCGTCGCCAAGGACCAGAAGCACTACCTGACCGGCGCCAACCCCGCCGGCATGGACGCCTTCGCCTTCCAGTCGCTCGCCGAGGGCTACCTCTGGTCCGGCAGCCCCGCGTACCAGAACCCGGCGGCGCTGGACCGCGTCCTGCGCGCGATCGACGGCAGGTACATGGCGTGGAAGAACGACGCGACAGTGCTGACCGGCTCCGACCAGCAGTGGCAGGGCTTCGGCCGGGTCGGGCTGGTACTGGCGCTGCTCTGGGAACACCTGGACGACCGTCTGGACCAGCGGGTGACCGGTTCGCCGTACGAGATCTCCAACCCCGGCTTCGAGGAGGGCGGCGATACCCCCATGGGCTGGGAGGTGCCGGGCTGGGGGAAGACCGCCGACGCGTCCTGGACGCGGGACACCGGCGTCTCCCGTTCGGGCTCCGCCTCGCTCAAGGTCACGGCGAGCGCGGCGAACGGCTTCATCACCGTGTACAACGCGCCCAGGACCCGCGTGGGCAAAGGGAGGTACACCTACGGCGCGTGGATCCGGACGGATGGCGTCACGGGCACGGGCGCGCACATCGACCCGCTGTTCTTCGACGCGGGCGGCAAGCTCGTCGGCAGCGACCACCGCCAGTTCGCCGCCACCGGCACCCACGGCTGGGAGTACGTCTCCATCGACCTGGACACCCCCGCCGGCGCCACCCAGATGGAGATGCACCTGCGGCTCTCCGGACCCGGTACGGCCTGGTTCGACTCAGTCGCCCTGGTCGAGCCCACCGAGCTGCGCAACCCCGGCTTCGAGCAGGGCGCGGGCACTCCGTCCGGCTGGGAGGTGCCGGGCTGGGGGAGGACCGCCGACGCCTCTTGGACACGGGACACCTCCGTCAACCGGTCCGGTTCCGCGTCGCTGAAGCTGGCGGCCACGGCGGCGAACGGCTTCGTCACGGCGTACAACTCCGCGAAGATCCAGGTCGGCAAGGGCACCTACACCTACAGCGCGTGGATCCGGACGGACGGCGTCACCGGGACGGGCGCGCACATCGACCCGCTCTTCTTCGACGCGAACGGCAAGCTTGTCGGCAGCGACCACCGCCAGTTCGCCGCCACCGGCACCCACGGCTGGGAGCAGGTCTCCCTCGATCTGAAGACGCCCGACGGCGCCACCCAGGTGGAGTTCCATCTGCGGCTGAGCGGCCCGGGCACGGCCTGGTTCGACGACCTGACCGTCACCCCTCCCGCGGATACCGGCACCCCTGAGCAGCCGGCGCGACGCGCCGCGTACATCGACATGCTGAAGTCGAGCCGGGACTACTGGAGACAGCACTTCCCGCACTACACCAACCAATCGCAGATCTGCGCCATCGGCATCTACCAGGCCAACCGCGGCCTCGGACTCCTCGACCCGGACCTCGCACTGCCGGACGAGAAGGCCCGCGACTACATGTACCAGGCGCTCGGCATGAAGCCCTACCTCGGCAAGGAGGACAAGGACGGCAACCCCACCAAACCGCTGGGTGAGAGCTACCACCAGGTCAGCCGGGCCGGCCTGACCCGCGAACTGGGGTACGTGGGCAGCTACGGCGAGGTCCACGACTGGCTGGTCATGATGTACGAGTCCGTCACGCGCGGATACCGGGGCAAGGAAGCACCGGAGCTGCGCGAACAGATGGTGAAGATCATCAAGGCTCGGGGGCGGTTCCGGGTGGTCGACGTCGACGAGACGGGCGCCCGCGTCTCCCGCATCGAGACCGTCGTCGGCTGGCGCAACGAGGTCTACCCCGGTGAGGTCGCCTACGCCTCCCGCACGGCCTGGGACTCGCACCCGCTGATGTCGGCGGCGGTGTTCAAGGACCCCGACATCGTCGGCTGGACCCAGGAGATGGTCGACGACGGGCAGTTCTACCGGCAGCTCGACCTGCTCGTCCACCACACCTGGACCCGAGTCGGCCTCGCCGCGCTGCGCCTGGTCTCCCGCGACTGGGACGCCTTCCAGGCCCTCCCGGCCCGCCCGGGGCGCATCCCCACCGCCTGGGAACGGCCCGACTTCGTCTTCACCGACGAGGAGAACGGCGTCCTGGCGGTGAAGAACGGCGAGGAACTCCTCTTCGCCTCCCTGTACTGGCGCGCCCGGCAGGGCGTCAACGACTACGCCCGCATCCACCACCTCACCCCCACCGACCAGCGCTCCGCCACCATCCGCCAGCGCTCGGCCGGCGCCACCGACGACGCGTACACGGTCAACGACTGGATCCTGTGGGACTACGCGATCAACGACCCCGGGGCCGGACACATCCCGCCCGGCGGCTTCCCGCCCCCCGGTGACACCCTCCACCAGGCGCTCAAGGGTGACGTGTACCCGCTCGCCCCGGTCCCGGCGGACGTCCCCGACCCGGCCATGGGCGTCCACTTCGAGGGCGTGGAGACCATGCTCGTCGGACGGGCGCCGTTCTATCTGTGCGAGTACGGCGACTACCTGATCGCCATGAACACCAGCACCGACCGGACGTACACCCTGCCCGCCCGCCAGGACTTCGGTCCCGCCCGCGACCTCGCCACGGGTGAAACCGTGGGCGCCGGCAAGCGTCCCAAGGTCGGCCCGCGCAGCACACTCGTGCTGTATCGGGGCCGGCGCGCGGCCGACTGACCGGCCAGAGGGGGAGCCGGGCGGAGGCCGGGCTCCCCCTTCCCTCATTACTCCACCCCCCACTCCCTGCCACTCAGCGCCGAGTGAAAGAGAGAAGACACATGGCCGAACCAGAGCCCACCACGCCCGGTTCCCCGAGCCGCCGCCGTTTCCTGCAGATCACCGCCGTCGGCACCACGGCGGCCGCCACCGGGCTTGCCGCGATCCCGACCGCGGACGCTCTGACTTCCTTCATCCACCCCGGGGTGCTGCACAAGCTCTCCGACATCCAGCGGATGAAGACCCGGATCGCGGCCGGCACCGAGCCCTGGCTCAGCGGCTGGAACGTGTTCAGGACCAACGCCTACTCGCAGTCGACCTACGCCATGATGGGCCCGCTCATGACCATCGACCGCGGCACCACCGAGATCGGCAACTGGGAGTTCTGGAACGACTGCAACGCGGCCTACCAGAACGCCCTGATGTGGAACCTGACAGGCACCACCGCCCATGCCACCAAGGCGCTGCAGATCATCAAGGCCTGGTCGTCCACGCTCACCTCGATCACCGGCAAGGACGCCCAACTCGCGGCCTCCATCTACGGTTTCAAACTCGCGGCGGCGGCCGAGCTGATGCGGTACACCGCCCCTTCGGGCAGCTGGTCCGCAGCCGAGATCACCCAGACCGAGAACCTCTTCAAGAACGTCTTCGTGCCCCTGGTGAACACGTTCGGCGACGCGGGCTGGGGCACCAACTGCATCAAGGCGATGATGGCGTTCGGGGTGTTCTGCAACGACACCTCCGTCTACAACGCCGCCGTCGACGCCTTTTACCTGCACAGCTGCTGCAAGATCAGCCGGGTGATCAGGGACTCCGGCCAGTGCGTGGACAGCGGACGCGACCAGGCCCACACCCAGCTCATCCTGGGCAGCATGGCCGAGGCCTGCGAGATTGCCTGGGTTCAGGGCCAGGACCTGTACTCCGCCTCCTCCAACCGGCTGCTGGCCGGCTTCGAGTACACCGCGAAGTACAACACCGGCAACGCCGTCCCGTACACCGTCTGGGGCTCCTGCCAGCTCACGTTCAACTCCATCTCGACCATCGAACGCGGCAATCTGCGTCCGATCTACGAGATGGCCTTCAACCACTACGTCAAACGCCGCAGCCTGCCCGCCCCCTGGACGTACACCGCCATCGGGAACATCAGCCCGGAGGGCGCGGCCTTCCAGTGCGACCACGTGGGCTTCGGCACCCTGCTGTTCACCCTCTGAGCGGAGCATCCGTGATCCACAACCCCGTCCTGCGCGGCTTCGAACCCGACCCCGTGATCCTGCGAGTCGGCGACGACTTCTACATCGCCACCTCCACCTTCGAGTGGTACCCGGGCGTCCGGATTCACCACTCCAGGGACCTGGTCAACTGGCGTGCGCTGGGCGGGGTTCTGGACAGCACGCGCCTGCTGGACCTCACCGGCGTCCCCGACTCCGGTGGCATCTGGGCGCCCGGACTGTCGTACGCGGACGGTCTGTTCCACCTCGTCTTCACCGTCGTCGACACCTACGCGGAGGGCTGGAAGGACCTCCCCAACTACGTCACCACGGCGGCCTCGATCGAAGGACCGTGGTCCGATCCGGTCCCGCTGCACGGCCGGGGCTTCGACGTGTCCCTGTTCCACGACGACGGCGGCCGCAGCTGGCTGCTGAACATGCGGTTCGACTGGCGTCCGGACCGCGAGGGATTCGCCGGGATCGAGATCCAGGAGTACGACCGCAAGACCCAGGCCCTGCTCGGCGAACCCCGCACCATCACCACCGGAACCTTCGTCGGCGTCGCCGAGGGCCCGCATCTCTACCTGCGCGACGGCTGGTACTACCTGGTGCACGCGGAGGGCGGCACCGGATACGAACACGGCGCAGCAGTGGCCCGCTCCCGCGACCTGCTCGGACCGTACGAAGCCGATCCGGCAGGCCCTCTGCTCACGTCCCGACACGACCCGGCCCTGGAGTTGCAGAAGGCCGGGCACTGCTCCCTCGTCGAGACGGCGACAGGGCAGTGGTACGCCGCCCACATCGTCGCCCGCCCCCACACGGAGCGGGGCCGGTGCGTGCTCGGCCGGGAGACCGCGCTGCAACCGGTGACCTGGACCGGCGACGGCTGGCCCCGCATCGCCGGAGCCGTACCCGCCGTCACGGTGCCGGCACCGGCGCTGCCATCAGCGCCCGTCGCCGAACCACCGGTGAACGACTGCTTCGAGGCTCCGGTCCTCGGCCCCGACTGGTCCACGCTGCGCCGCCCGGCCGGCGACGACTGGATCGAGCCGGCAGCGGGGCGGCTGCGCATCCGAGGCGGCCAGTCGCCGGTGGGCCGCCGCACCCCCAGTCTGCTGGCCCGGCGGGTGACCGCCCCGCGCTGCTTCTTCGAGACCAGCCTGACCTTCTCGCCCCGCACCCCCGACCATCTGGCCGGTCTGACCGCCTACTACAACACCCGCAACTGGCACTACCTGTACGTCACCTCCGAGGACGACGGCGCTCCGGTCCTGCGGGCACTGAGCTGCGAGGCCGGCCGACTCGTCGCACACGAGCCGGCGGTTCCGCTGGAGCCCGGACGCCCGGTTGTCCTGCGCGCCGAGATCGACGTGCCCGTCCTGCGCTTCTCGTACGACACCGGTTCGGGGGCCCAGGTGCTGCCGGTCGAACTCGACGTCACCGTGCTCTCGGACGAGCACGCCGACGAGTTCTACGACGGGCAACTGCGTGCCCTCGGCTTCACGGGCGCCATGCTGGGACTGTGGGTGCAGGACCTGGACGGCGCCGGTGTCCACGCGGACTTCGCCTACGCCACGTACCGGACCATCCCGGACGGCCGCGCATGACAACGATCGACCTGGGACGCGTCCACCTCTTCTGCACCGTTCTCGGACCCGACCGGGCTGCCCCGCTGCTCCTGGTCCACGGCTGGGGCGGAGACGGCCGGGAGTGGTCCGCGCACGCCGAGGCGCTCGCCGACCGGTTCCGTGTGATCGTCCCCGACCTGCGCGGGCACGGCCGCTCGGCAGTGCCCGACGAGGGCAACACCCCGGCGGAGATGGCCGAGGACCTTGCCGCGCTCCTTCGTCACCTCGGCACCGGGCCGACGATCACCGTCGGTCACTCCATGGGCGGCCAGGTAGTCAACCTGCTCGCGGTACGGCATCCGGAGTTGGTCCGCTCGGTCGTCGCGCTCGATCCGGCGCACGGCGCGCACGGCGCGGAAGCGGAGGGAATCCCGGCCCGGCTGGCCGAGTACACGGAGCACGGGGCCCGCGCGGCGGCGGGGTTCGTCGCCGGCGCCTTCTCGGCGCGTGCTTCGGCCGGACTGCGCACTGCCCATGTCCGCACCATGCTCGGCACCCCGGACCACGTCATCGCCCAGGCGTACGCCGGCATGTACAGCGACCCCGGCGCGGTCGGGGCCCGCCCGCACAGCGAGGCGTATCTGCGCCGCCGCACGCAGCCCGCGCTCACCGTATGGACCACGGCGCCAGCAGCCACCTGGGAACGCGGCACCCTGCATGTCCCTGGCTCCCGCGTCGAACACTGGCCTGACACGGGGCACTACCTGCACGGGGAACATGTCGAACGAACAGTGCGCCTGTTGGAAGACTGGGCGCTGGCTGGACAAGGGACCCGGTAGGAGGTGTCTGGGCCCGTTCACTCGTTCCAGCAACTGGAGGCATGGTGCGGGCGGCATCGCTGATGACGTAGGGCGTCGCGGGCGACGGTCACGGCCAGGGTGCCGGCGTGGCCGGCTGGTCGACCATGATCAGGACCTTCCTCTTGCGCTCGAGGCGGGTGAACAGCTCACGCAGCTGCGGCTCACCGTTGGCAGCGGTTCGTCGAAGACCGCGCGGCCATCGCGTGGCAGGGCCGTGCCGTGCTCGGACTTGCCGACGTCCAGCGCGCCGGCCGCACGTGAGCTGTCGATTATAATATTACGTGCGTAAGGTCTAGCCTCGGGCCGTGCGTGTGCGCGAGAATGGAGGAAGCCTGTGGTGAAGCTTCCCCTTGGTGTTGGACACCTGGAGACTGGGACGTGAGGTTCCAGAGGGAGTAGTGCCAGGTGGGAAGCAAGAGCAACCGCAGCAGGCGG
>NZ_JARGEE010000270.1:0-12501 GCF_033794485.1 Streptomyces sp. MB09-02B | reverse complement strand
AGCCACCCCCACCCCTCATCTCATCGCTGCGGCGCTCTGGTCGCCCCGCAATTGCGGCGCCCACGCCCCCGCGTCGACCGCGGCCGCCTCCTGCTCCACGACGTCGGCCAGCCGCCGGGCCCACGCTCCCACCCCGGCCAGATCGATGCCGTACGGGTGCGGCCGTCCGCTCCCTGCGCCCCACTCCTCCACGGCACCGGCGCCGCGCCGCAACAGCCGTGCCCCGCCCTTGGCGTTCCCACGCGCCGAGTGCGTGAGCCCCACCGCGAGCTGGGCGAGGCCACGCCACAGCGCGCGCTCCTCGTCGGGCCCGGACTTCCACGCGTCCTCGAAGACCTCGTGCGCATGGAAGGGCTTCCCCGCGTCCAGCAGCGCCTGCGCCTCGACGACCGTCTCCTGGGGGTCCCGCACGACCCCTTCGGGCTGCCGCTCCACACCCGGCGCCCCGTACGGCAACGGGCGCCCCAGCCCGTCCCGGGGCCGCGCGCTCCGCGCCCGCCCCTCCTCGTCCCGGTCCCGCTCCGGCCCCGTCCCGTCCTCCGCTGTCCCGCTCATGCCTCGATTGTCCCCCGCCCCTCACCGGCTGCGGGGGAGGGGCCGACGTACGGTAAAGTTCTCAGTGCGCGATCACGCGGTTCCCCGCGGAAAGCGCACCGGGACGTGGCGCAGCTTGGTAGCGCACTTGACTGGGGGTCAAGGGGTCGCAGGTTCAAATCCTGTCGTCCCGACTTGAGAGAGTCGGAGATCAAGGGGCTGTTTCGGATAACTCCGGAACAGCCCCTTGATCATTCTTGGGCCACCTTCCCCCGGCAACCGTCTCCACCAGGCCGTTCGTCAGACGATGATCTTGAGAACCCTGGCTCTCGTCTCTGGACACCCTTGCGAATCGACCCTCTAGGATGTCGGCCGCACGTCACGTCACATGCGGGATGACGTCCGGTCCGTCCGGCGGTGTCCGGGTAGCGGTGTCTACGGGGGAGAATTTCGGTGTTCGGAATCATCAGGCCATGCCGTCATCGCCTGGGCGAGGGCATGCGCACCGAGTGGATGGCGCATCTGTGTGGGCTGTGCCTGGCGCTGCGCGGAGAGTACGGGCAGTTCGCGCGGGTGGCCACCAACTACGACGGTCTGATCGTCTCGGTGCTGACCGAGGCGCAGTCGGAGCGCACCGGCGACTGGCGGCGCGACGCCGGTCCGTGCCCGCTGCGCGGGATGCGGTCGGCGGACGTGGCGCAGGGCGAGGGCGCGCGGCTGGCGGCGACGGTGTCGTTGGTGCTCGCGGCGGCGAAGATACGTGACCATGTGGCCGACGGCGACGGCCTGTTGGGGCGCCGCCCGGTGACACTGGCGGCACGCCGCATCGCCCAGGGCTGGGACCGGGCGGGCGCCGCGGGCGGCGAACGGCTCGGCTTCGACACCGCGGTACTGCTCGGCGCGGTCGAACGCCAGTCGGAGATCGAGCGGTCGACCGGCCCCGGCGGTTCGCTGCTGACGGTCACGGAGCCCACGGAGACGGCGACCGCCGCGGCCTTCGCCCACACCGCGGTGCTCGCCGGCCGTCCGGGCAACGCCGGACCGCTGTCGGAGGCCGGCCGCCTGTTCGGCCGCCTGGCACACCTGCTGGACGCGGTGGAGGACCTCGACGCCGACGAGGCGTCCGGCGCGTGGAACCCGATCGCCGTGACCGGCGCGGACCGCGCCGAGGTGCGTCGGCTCTGCGACGACGCCGTCCACGGGATCCGACTCGCCCTGTCCGACGCCGAGTTCGTCGACGGCCGGTTGGCCCAGGCGCTTCTGGGCGAGGAGTTGCAGCGCGCCGTCGACCGTGTCTTCGACCCCCGGCACCGCCACCACCAGCGCCGCCACCAGGGAGGGGGCCCGCGCATGCTGCCCTGGCTGGGACGCCGAAAGACGACGGAGCCGTCCTCGGAGACCGCCACGGACACGACCTGCGGCGTCGGGGCGCTCGCGGGCGCGGCCCCGGAGAGCGCCGCGATGGCGTCGGGTCGGCCACGGGAGGGGGAGTGCCGGCGCTGTGGCCGCTGGCGCCAGTTGTGCGGCCGGTGCGGGCTGTGCTCCAGCTGCTGCACCTGCGACGAGGACGGTGGCCCGGATGAGGGGGAGCCCTGGCAGTTCGGCGAGGGGAACCGCGGCGGCGGCTCGGGCCAGAACGGCTCCGGGGGTGACGGCCGGTTCGGAGGTTCGGGCAGCGGCAACTCTGGCGGATCCTCCGGTGGGTCTGGCGGGTCCGGCGGTTCCGGTGGTGGTTCGGGTGACGGCTGCGGCGGCGGTGGTGGCGGTGGCTGCTGCAATCCGTGCAAGTGCTGCTGCGACTGCTGCGACTGAACCGCTGACGACCGGGGCGAGCCCCTGGGGCATGGAGGGAGCCGGGCTCGGGGGCCGCTGTTCACGAAGAGTTTCGGGTGTCCGCGCGGACCATTGACGCGCAAGGGGTTCGATTCTACGGTCCAGGCCGACGACGCGACGGCCGTTCGAAGTGCCGAACGGCGCCCCCACTCAAGGAGCGTCCGCATGAGCCGAACTCCCCGCGCGCCCCGCCCGCCACGCGCGCTTCGAACATCTCGCGAACCTTACGCACCCCGCGCACCCCGCGTCTCCCCCTTGTCCCACGCACCCCGCAGGGCCGCGCTCATGACCATCCCGGCCGCGGTGTTGCTGGCCCTGACGCCCAGCACCGCCTCCGCCTACCCGAACCCCGGCACCGTCACCGGTTCGACCGTCGTCCACGACCCGACGATGGTCCGCACCTCCACCGGCCGTTACCTGCTCTACGCCACCGGGGGCGGGCTGTCGTACCGGACCTCGACCGACCGCGTCGCGTTCGGCGCCGGCGGCGACGCCTTCTCCAGCAGACCGAGCTGGTGGTCGTCGTACGGGACGACCGAGGCGTGGGCACCGGACCTCTCGTACCACGGCGGCAAGTACTTGATGTACTACTCCGTTTCGACCTTCGGGTCGAACACGTCGGCCATCGGGCTGGCCAGTTCGACGACGGGTCTCCCCGGATCCTGGACCGACCGGGGGATCGTCCACTCCTCCACCGCCTCCAGCGACCACAACGCCATCGACCCCAACCTCTTCGTCGACGACAACGGCACCTGGTGGCTGTCCTTCGGGAGCTGGTGGACGGGGCTGAAGATGATCCAGATCGACCCTTCCACCGGGAAACAGCTCTCCGGCAACACCACCCGGTACTCCCTCGCCTCCCGCCCCACCGGGACCAAGGCCGTCGAAGCACCCTTCGTCGTCGAACGGGGTGGCTTCTACTACCTCTTCGCCTCCTACGACACCTGCTGCGCCGGCACCGGCTCCACCTACAAGGTCAAGGTCGGCCGTGCCACCAGTGTCACCGGGCCGTACCGCGACAAGAACGGCGTCGCGCTGATGGACAACGGTGGGACGCCCGTGCTGGAGTCGCACGGCCGGTACATCGGCCCCGGAGGACAGTCGATTCTGCAGGACACCGACGGTGACCTGATCGTCTACCACTACTACGACGGCAACGACGACGGCAGGCCCAGACTCGGCATCAACCTCCTGAACTGGAGCAGCGGTTGGCCGGTCGCCTACTGAACGAGACTGTCGTGTCGACCGTGCCGACGGCGCATCTCGTGCACATGGCGGCCCAGCAGCGGGCCGCCGAACACCACGAAGCCGACGCCGATGAGCCAGGACTGGATGATCAGAACGGTGCCGACCGCCCCGTAGGTGATCGCGTTGCTCACGATCAGTGGTGAGAACACCTGGTCCGAGAACCAGCGCAGGCCACCCAGGCCCGCCATCGTGGCCACCGCGCCCGGGAGCAGGGCGCCCCACGGCACCCGTTCGCCCAGCAGGAAGTGCTGGCCCCACCAGAAGAACAGCACCCCGAGCAGCGAGACGAGCACGATCCGCACGGCCGACTGTGCCAGCCCGTCCCGCAGTACCGCCCCGCTCCGTGTCTCGGCCAACAGGTATCCCGTGAGCGCGGCGAGCCACACGACGCGGCGCCACACATGGTGCCAGGGGCCGGCGGGCACCTCCCAGATCCTCTCGTAGCCGTTCTGCACACTCGCGGCGAAGCTGACGCCGAACAGCGCGACGAGCAGCCCACTGAGGACGCTCGTCGCGCTCAGCACCCTGCGAGGCGTGGCGAACAGCTCGATCACCGCGTCGGCCGGACGCCCGGACAGGCTCATCGCGTCGATCACCCACAGGGCGAAGCCCCGATCCTGGAAGGGGAGCGCCGCCGCCACGACGATCAGCAGGGGGACCAGCGTCACGAGGCCGAACGCGGAGAACCCCATGGCCCGGTGCAGCAGTTCCAGTTCCTGCCCGTGCTGCCAGAGCCGTCCGACGGCCGAGGCGTGCCACCGTGCGCGCAGTCGATGGTGGTGCGGCCGCCCCTGCGGTCGATGGTGGTGCGGCTGCGGTTCCCGCGCGGCGCCGGAGCCGGAGGGGTCCGTCACGTGTGCATCACTTCCCGGCGCTCCCGGAGGGGCGGGACGGGGCCATGGCCCAGCGGATGGTCCGCGTCACGGCCTGGCCGGTGGGGCGTACGGCGAGGTTCTCGACGACCGGCACGCGGGGCAGCCACAGCATGCCGCGGGCCCAGGGCGGCAGCAGCGCGACGGCGTTCACGGCCAGGGCGCCGTAGAAGGGCCGTACCGCGAGGGGCAGGGGAGGCTGGAACAGCAGGAAGCGGGCGGCGGCCCTGGCCTCGGGCGTGGCCCGCAGCTCAGGCCGGTAGGCGGACACGCGCTCGGACAGTTCGCGGCGGTCACGCGGCGGGTCGGTCACCCCCAGCGCCTCCGCGACGCGAGCGGTGTCGGCGACATAGGCGTCGTAGCCGTCGGCGCCCAGTGGGCGGGCTCCGTAGCGTTCGTGGGCGCGCAGGAAGCTGTCCGTCTCGGCGGCGTGCACCCAGCCGAGCAGATGAGGATCGGCCGCGTGATAGGACACCCCCTCGCCCGTCGTCCCCCGGATCCGCTCGTGGATGCCGCGGACGCGATCGACCGCACGCTGGGCGTCCACGGCGGTGCCGTAGGTGGTCATGGCCAGGAAAGTGCTGGTGCGCTGCAGCCGGCCCCACGGGTCGCCGCGGTAGCCGGAGTGTCCGGCCACCGCCGCCATGGCGAGCGGGTGGAGGGACTGCAGCAGCAGTGCGCTCAACCCGCCGATGAACATCGAGGCGTCACCGTGCACCGTGCGGATCGGGCGGTCGGGCCCGAACCAGCGCGGTCCGGGGGTGTCGTGTATGCGGGCCCGTACCGCCGGTCCGTCGGGCCCGGCGACACGGCGGAACAGGGCCTGGCTCAGTTGGTCACGGACTACGGTCAGCACGCTCGGCCTCCCCTCTCCTCCTGCCCAGTGTCCGACATACCCTCCTGAAACAGGGCATAACAGCGTGTTCTGTCGACATGTGGGCGAGTGTCGGGCGGGGGAGGCGGCTGCTGGGGCAAAGGGGGCACGAATGCCTACGTCGGCGACGTACCCCGCTGGTCAGGTCCGCCGGCACGACCGGCAGCACGACCGGGTCGGGCGATCCGCTCGGTCGGCGGGTACGGGGTCAGAACCAGTGCAGGCAGTGCGGGGAGCGGTCGGCGCGGAACAGGGTGTCGGCGAGGGCGGCCGCACCCGGACGGTGCGCCTGGACGTGCCCGGCACGTACGAGCGTGCTCGGGGCCGTGCCGCCGAGGTAGACCGAGCCCAGATCGCGCACGTCCAGGGACAGGTCGGGCGCCCGGTCCGTCGGGGCGCAGTCGGCCTTGCCGTCCCGGACGGTCAACAGGTAGCGGTCGTGCTCGCCGAGGAACGGGTCGTCGACGTCGAGGACGAGTTCGCCGTCCGCGAACCAGCCGCGCGCGGTCAGCGCCCGCGGGACGTCCAGCAGCCGCACCCAGAGCCAGTCCATGTCGCCGCTCACCTCGCCGGCGCGGAAGTCCGTGAGCTGCCAGCGCAGCGGGTGCTGGGGCGGGACGTGGTTGATCACGATCCGTGAGACCAGGTCGTGGCCGAGGACGTACCGGGTCAGGGCCGTGAAGACCGCGTCGTCGGCGGCGATGGTCTCGTCGACCGTCAAGGTGCCGGCGTCGACCGAGTAGCTGGCGTACCCGTTCGGGACACCGTCGGCGTTCCGGTGGACGGCCACATGGCGCGGCGCCGGAGAGATAGGGGGCTGCCCGGCTCGCAGGGCCCACCAGCGGTGCGGCCGGGACAGAGCGCCGGGCTGGGTGCGGCGGTACCGGTCATAGACCTCTTCCAGGATCTCGCCGCACTCGGAACGACGCAACACCTCGACCGGGCTGCTGTCCGGGCTGCCGTCCGGGCCGCTCGCTGGTACACCGGCTCTGTCCGGGCCGCTCGCTGGTACGCCGGCTCTGCCGTGCGCCCGGGGGAGAGTGAGCGCGGCCCGGTGGCGCTGCACCGTCACCCGTTGCGTGTAGGTCGCCGGTCCGTAGCCGAACCTGCCGTAGATCGGGGCCTCGGAAGCCAGCAGCACGGAGAGGAGATCTCCGCCGGCGCGCAACTCGGTGAGCTGATGCCTCATCATGGCGCTGAGCACGCCCTGGCGCCGGTGCGAGGGCAGGACACCGACGGCGGTGACCCCGGGGGCGGGGACCACGGTTCCACCGGGCAGGGTGAGCTCGAAGGAGTGTGTGGCGGCAGTGCCGACCGGCCGCCCGTCCGCCGTCAGGGCGAGCAGGCAGCGGTCCGTTTCGAGCGCCGACCACCAGAGCCCGCCGCCCTCGACCGGGGTTTCCGGGAAGCGGCCGAACGCGGCATGGACCGTGTCGACGAAGACGTCGAGATCCTTGTCGGTCGTGGGACGTATCTCCATCGCTGCCGCTGCCTCCTCGGGATACCGGCACCACTACCGGTGGTGTCCGGCCCCAGTGCAGCCTCGGCCCCGTGGCCTGGTCAAACGAATTAGCGCTCGGCGCGGGCGCCTCCCACGGGTCCCGACCGCCCGCGGCCGGTCACAGCGCGCACGGCCCGGTCCACGGCCCGGCGTGACTGGCGGTGGAGTTGAACGCGTGGACACGGTCAGACCTCTCAGGGGCAGGAGCTACTGTCACGCGCATGGTCGAACACGATGCTCTCCGTGCCACCCGCGAGGCCTACGACGCGGCCGCCGTCACCTACGCCCAGCTGTTCCGTGACTCACTGCGCGATCTCCCCCTGGACCGCGCGATGTTGCGTGCCTTCGCCGACACGGTCCGCACGACGGGGGACGGCCGGGTCGCGGACCTGGGGTGCGGGCCCGGCCATGTCACCGTCCACCTGGGCGAGTTGGGGCTGGCGGCGTTCGGGATCGACGCCTCTCCCACGATGATCGAGTTGGCTCGGCAGGCTCATCCGGGGCTGCGCTTCGAGGTGGGCTCGATGACCGCGTTGGACATCCGCGACGGCGAGCTCGACGGCGTACTCGCCCGGTGGTCCGTCATCCACACTCCGCCCCGGGAACTCCCCGTCATCCTGGACGAGTTCCACCGGGTGCTGGCACCCGGCGGGCACCTCCTGATCGGCTTCTGGGCGACCGACGGCCCGGGCCGGCCGACGCTGGTCTTCGACCACGCCGTCGCGCCGGCCTACCGGTGGTCGCCCGACCATCTCGCCGCGCCGCTGCGCGAATCCGGCCTGGCCGAGACGGCCCGGCTGGTGCGCGAGCCGGAGCCCACCGACCGGCGGCAGTTCCAGGAGGTCCACCTGCTCGCCCGCAAGGCCCCGACACCACCTGCCTGACCGAACGGTGGGCCTCCGGAGAGGGGCCTGTGTTCGGCCGGATGCAGTCTGTGCACGGTGGGGCGAACCCCAGTAGTTTGTGCGACCGTCGCGTCCTGGGGGGTCTCGTGAACGGTCTCCGTGCGGTCATCGTCTGTCTTGTGCTCACGTGCGCCGCGGTGACGTCCCCGGCCGCCGTGGCCTCACCCGGCGCGGCCGAGACGCCGACCTCGACCGGTGACACCAGCGCGCCCACGGCCGCCAAGCCGACCTGGTCGGCCTTGGCGGTGCCGGCGGCGGCCCCACCGGTGACCGTGGCCGATCTCGCCGCCCGGGGCGCGCGCGAGGCATGGGCGACCGGCTCGGAACACTCCGCCGACGGACCGCGCCCCACGTTGCACCGGTGGGACGGCACGGCATGGAGCCGGGACACCACCTTCCCCGGCGCCGACGCATCGGGCCGGCTGGGCCAGGTGCGGTTCGTCGACGACGACCTGTGGATCCTCCACGTACGCGACGGGGCGGGGGAGATCCTGCGCCGGTCGGCGGCGGGCGCGTGGAGCGCCGTACCGCTGCCGCAGAATCTGCGGGTCCACCAGGACTTCACCGCCGTACCCGGCGCGGCGTGGGTGGTCGGTGAGGACGACTCAGGGCTGAAGGTGCTGCGGTACGACGGTGCCGGCTGGACCGCCCAGCCCACCCCGGACGGTGTGCTCTACCTGATGGGGATCACCGCGCGGAGGGCCGACGACGCCTGGGCCTGGGCGGACACGACCACCGGCACCACCGTCCTGCGCTGGGACGGCACGGCGTGGCGGGACGCGAACGTGCCGCTGCCGCCGGACAGCAACGTGCACACGATCCTGCCCGACCCGTCGGGGCGGGTCACGATCGGCGGCACCCGGTACACCGACGGTGTGGCCGCCACCTACCTGATGACGTTCGACGGACACACCTGGCGCACCACCCACCCACCGCTGGGCGACACCCACACCGGGGGCATGGTGCGCGGCCCGGACGGGGCGCTGTGGCTGCCCGTGCGCAGCGACCGCGCGTTCCAGTCGAAGTACGCGCGGGTGGAAGGCCGGCGCACCACCTACTCCTACGGCCCCGAGCGCACGAACGCGATCGACGTCAGACCGCGGGCCCTGGCGAAGGCCGGGCCCTCGCTGCTGGCCTTCGGGACCGTCGAGATCTACGGCTCCAAACCGAACCTGATGAGCGAGCGGCTGGGAGGCTGACCATGGCACGCCGACTTCTCGTCACGGCCCTCGCCGTCACCATGACCTTCCTGGCCCTGATGACCGGGGCCGCCGCGGGCACCCTGTCCTGGCGACACGTTCCGGTCCCGCCGCAGGTGCGCCCGCAGGCCGGGCTGAACGAGGCCGTGGCGCTCGGGCCGGACGAGGCCTGGGCGGTCGGCGCCGACGCCGTCGGACGCGAGGCGCCGGGCTTCCCACTGGTCCTGCGCTGGGACGGAACCGCGTGGCAGCGCCACACGCTGCCCGGAGTCGGGTGGCAGGGAGAGCTGCTCTCGATCGCCGCGACCTCGTCGACAGAGACCTGGGTGGTGGGCCGCGACTCCGCGGGCGGCGCCCGGCTGCTCCGCCACGACGGCACCGTCTGGCGCGAGAGCCGACCCCCGAGCGGTGTCGTCCTGGCCAAGGCCGTCGCCGGCGGCGGCGAGACCTGGCTGATCGGTTCCCGGGACGGCGCCCAGGTACTGCTGCGCCGGGACGGGCGCGACTGGCAGGAGGTGCCGGTACCGCCGGGAACGGTGTACGGCCTGCACATCCTGGCGGCCGACGACGTCTGGGCCGCGGGCGCCACCGGCTCGGGCGCGGCCGTGTCGCACTGGGACGGGCGGACGTGGCAGCAGACGATCGTGGACGGGTTCCCGCGCTCGGCTGTCGGCAGTGTGCTGGCGGTCTCGCCGACGGAGGTGTGGGCGGGCGGCACGGCCGGGTTCGTCGGCGGCCCCGTGGGCCGGCCGATTCCGCCACTGCTGGTCCGCTTCGACGGGCAGTCGTGGAACAGGGTGACCGTGCCCACCGACTTCGGCGGGATCACCTCACTCACGCCCACCACGTCCGGCGCGCTGGGCTGGGTCGCGGTCTCCCGTTCGCAGAAATGGGGCCCGCCGGGAAGCAATCCGCCGTTCGTCTCCGGCCCGGACTTCCTCGCCTGGAACGGTCAGGCCTTCACCGGGTACGACGAACCGGCGGTGGCGGGGGAGGGGGAGTCCTCGGTGCTGCGACTGGCGCCGGTGCCGGGCAGCGATTCGCTGTGGTCGGTCGGCCGGGCCGCGGGACCCGAGGGCACCTTCGCGCCACGCGTCCTGCGCTTCGGCTGACGGCGGAGGGCTGACGGCGGAGGGAGTCGGGAGGAGAGAGGAGGGCCAGGGGGACGAGAGCCGAAACCGAGACTCGTCGATCACACCCGAGCTCGGCCCGCCACGGGCTGCGGGACGAAGGAACGCAGCAGGTCCGCGCCGGGCCGGACCACGCCGTAGCTGCTCTCGGGGACCTCGTTCCAGGCGCCGGGCAGATCGCCCAGGGGCTCGGAGACGATGAGGCGGGTCTCGTCGGAGACCTCCCGCAGGAAGGTCAGATCGGGGTGGAGCGAGCGCAGCGTCTCCACGCGGGTGCTGTAGAACAGCGAGCGTGACGTCTTCTGGCTGGAGTAGCGGAAGGCCCACAGCGACTGGCCGTCCGTGACGGCCACCGTCATCTGCAGCGGGTGATCGACCCCGTGCTCGTGGCCGACCTGTTCCACCAGACCCGCCATCCGCGCGACGGCACCCGGAGGGTCCTCCTCCAGGCCGTAGGTCAGCGCCAGGTGGAACATCAGCTCGGAGTCGGTGGACCCCTCGATACCGGCGAAGAGCTCCGGGTCGACGGCCAGGGAGAGATCCCGCCGGACCAGATGGAAGTCGGCGATCGCACCGTTGTGCATCCACATCCAGCGGCCGTGCCGGAACGGATGGCTGTTGGTCTGCTGCACCGCCGTACCGGTCGAGGCCCGGATGTGGGCGAAGAACAGCGGGGAGCGGACGTGGTCGGCGATCTCCCGCAGGTTGCGGTTGCTCCATGCCGGACCGATGTCGCGGAAGACGGCCGGGGTCTCCAGACCCGGCGAGTACCAGCCGACGCCGAACCCGTCACCGTTGGTGGTCTCTACGCCCAGCCGTGAGTGCAGACTCTGGTCGATGAGGGAGTGCGCCGGCCTGTAGAGAATGGTGTCGAGCAGAATGGGCGTTCCCGAGTAGGCGAGCCACCGGCACATCGACCAACCACCTCCCGCAGAGCGGGCCGAACGGGCAACCAGCATTCCCATGGTCGTGCCGCCGTCCGTTGATCGCCACACGGCGATGTCCTCGGGCCGACGTACGCGGGGCGGTCCGCGAGCGGTCAGTTCCGATAGCCCCGCAGTTTCCGGTAGAGCGTGGCGCGGGCGATGCCCAGGGCCGCCGCCGTGCGGGCCTTGTTGCCGCCGTTGCGGCGCAGGGCCTCCAGGATGGCGGAGCGTTCGGCGTGCTCCATGGGGCTGAGGCGCCGGGCCGCCGGGCCCTCGCGGACGTGGTCCGGCAGTTCGGCCCGGCGGACGGGCCCCGACGCGCGCCGCTGTTCGGCCAACGCCCGGACGACGTGCACGAGTTCGGTGACGTTGCCGGGCCACGGATGCCGTTCCAGGGCGCGCAGGGCGTCCAGTGTCCAGGTGAGCGGGGGCTGCCCGGGCGCCGGCTTCGGAGCCAGGGCCGTCAGCAACTCCCTGATGTCCTCCGGGCGTTCACGCAAGGCGGGCAGACTGACCGAGCGGGCGCCCAGGGTGTCCAGGAGCCGCTGGAGACAGGGGCCCGGGGGAGCTCCGGGGGTGTAGGTGGCCAGCAGGGGGCTGCCCGGGTGTGTTTCGAGCAGTGAGTTGAGGGTCGCGGTGTCGGGCTGCGCGAGGCGCTCCACATGGCGGATGAGGAGCGCGTGCCCCTGCTTCAACGCCTCGACCACGGAACCGAGTTCGCCCTCCGCCGCGTCGGCGACCAGCAGCTCGGGGGCGAGTTCGTGGGCCAGCGCCGTCTTTCCGGTGCCCCGTTCGCCCACCAGCAGCAGTGGCTCCCGTGAGCGGGCCAGTTCCGTGGCGCGACCGACCGCGTGTCGCCACGGCACCGACTGCCCGGCCAGCGCCACGACACCCCGGTCGCCCCGCCCGCCCCGCCCGCGCCGCCCGACCGGCGCGACGGCGTCGGCGGGGAGCGGCTCCAGTACGACCACCGCGCCGATGACCGCCCCCCGGTGCGGGACCGGGGTGACCGTCGCGGCACACCGGACGTCCTCCGGGAGCCGGACCCGGTACGCGTCCGAGGCCGTGCCGCTACCGAGCAGAGCTTCGCCCTGCGCCGGTTCACCCACGGAGGGAGGTGCCGGGTCCGCCGTGTCGACCACCCGTGCCCGCACCCCCGTGGGGGCCGGTGCCGCCCGGCCCTCCACCTCCCGCAGCAGCGCGACCACACCTCGCTCCAGGGACTCCAGCCCTTCCGGTGACAACAGCCGCCCCGCGGCCTCGCTCACCAGCCGGTTGCGGCCGTAAGGCAGCACCAGGAGCGGGTGGCCGCCGAGGGCATCGACGTGGTCCGGGTGAGTTACCCCGATCTGATCGGTACCGACCGGGCCCGGGACGTGCTGCGGGACAAGTTGCCGAAGGCCTGCGAGCACGGGCTAGCCTTTTGCCGGGAGGACTAACAAACCTAACACCAGGGGAAATAAGTACACGAGACAGAAG
>NZ_JARGEE010000026.1:0-40766 GCF_033794485.1 Streptomyces sp. MB09-02B | reverse complement strand
CCTAGGCCCCTCTCGCCCCGACACCACCCACGGCTCTCCCGACTCCGTCACCACCTACGGCTCTCCCGACCCCGTCACCACCTCCGGGCGTCCTCGCCCCGTCATCACCCCCGGGCGTCCCGCCCCGTCGCACCGAGCACCCGGATCCCTCACCGCCGCCGTTCGGCGTGCCCGGCTCCCCCCGTCACCCTCCCTCTCACGGCACACCCGTGCCAGAAGCTAAGGAACCCGCCATGCACCCCACCTCCAGACAGCGCCGTCTGACCGCCGCGGCCCTGACGGCCCTGGCCGTGGCCGTCAGCGCCACCGCATGCTCCTCCGGCTCGGGCAGCACCGGCGCCAAGGACGCGGACAGCGGCACGTACACCATCTGGGACCCGTACCCGCAGTTCGCCAAGGGCTCGGCCTGGACGAAGCTGCTGGACAAGTGCGGCACCGACGCGGGCGTGAAGATCAAGCGGACCGGCTTCGACACCAGCGACCTGCCCAACAAGACGCTGCTGGCGGCCCAGCAGGGCAACTCCCCGGACGTGCTCATCGTCGACAACCCGGTCGTCTCGACGCTCGCCGAGGCGGGCGTGCTCACCACGACCGACGACAACAAGCTCGACACCTCGGCGGTGGACCCCAACCTGCTCGCGGCCGGCCAGTCCGGCGGCAAGACCTACGGCATGCCGATCGGCGCCAACACCCTCGCCCTCTACTACAACAAGGAGGTGCTGAAGGAGGCCGGCGTGGACATCGGCTCGGTCAAGGACTGGAAGTCGCTGACGGCGGCGCTGGCGAAGGTCGAGAAGGCCGGCAAGAAGGGGATCACCTTCTCGGCGATCGGCACGGAGGAGGGCAGCTTCCAGTTCCTGCCCTGGTTCTGGGGCTCGGGCGCGCAGCTCACCGCACTCGACTCCGCCGAGAGCGTCTCCGCGCTGTCGCTGTGGAAGGGCTGGCTCGACAAGGGCTACGCCCCCAACTCGGTCATCAACAACACCCAGACCACCAGCTGGCAGGAGTTCGCCACCGGTGACTACGCCTTCAGCGAGAACGGCACCTGGCAGCTCGCCAACGCGGAGAAGGCCGGCTTCGACTACGGCGTGATACCGGTCCCGGCCGCCAAGGGCGGCAACGCGGCGGCCCCGACCGGTGGTGAGTTCGTGACCGTCCCGGTCCAGAAGGACGCCGCCCGTTACGCCACCTCGCAGAAGCTCGTCACCTGTCTCACCAGCACCGACAACCTGTACGACACCGACACCACCCTGTCCTACGTCGCGCCCACCACCGAGGTCCAGGACAAGCAGGTGGCGGCCAACGCCGAGCTGAAGCCGTGGGTCGAGGCGGTCAAGGCAGCCAAGGGCCGTACCAGCGACGACCTGGGCACCAAGTACCCCAAGATCTCCGAGCAGTTGTGGAAGGCCGTCCAGTCCGCGCTCAGCGGCGCCGAGTCGCCGAAGGACGCGCTGACCAAGGCCCAGTCGGCCGTCAAGTAACCAGGGATGCGCGGTCCGTCGATGAACGACACGAAACACGTCCCGGACCGCCGGTCCGCGTACGACCCGGGCGGGGCGGCCACCGCCGCCCCGCCCCGGGCCCCCGCGCGGGAACGGCGCCGTCCGACCTCCCCGCAGTGGGCGGCCTGGGCCTTCCTCGCCCCGGTCACCCTCTACCTCGCCCTCTTCTACGCCTATCCCCTGTACCGCAACCTCGACCTGAGCCTGCGTGACTACACCGTCCGCTCCTTCGTCCAGGGCGACGCCCCCTTCACGGGCCTGGCCAACTACCAGAAGGTCTTCGACGACCCGACCTTCGCCCCCGCCCTGCTGCACACCGTCGTCTTCACCGCCGTGTGCCTGGTCTTCCAGTACGCCATCGGCCTGGCGCTCGCGGTCTTCTTCCACCAGCACTTCCGGCTCTCCACCACCCTGCGGGCCCTGTTCCTCGTGCCCTGGCTGCTGCCGCTGATCGTGTCCGCCTCCACTTGGTCGTGGATGTTCAACAGCGACTCCGGCATCGTCAACGCCGCCCTGCACGCCGTCGGCGTCGGCCCGGTGAACTGGCTGACCTCCCCCGACTGGTCGCTGACCTCGGTGATCATCGCCAACATCTGGATCGGCGTCCCCTTCAACCTGGTCGTCCTCCACAGCGGTCTGCAGTCCGTCCCCGGATCGCTGTACGAGGCCGCGGCCCTCGACGGGGCCAACGCCTGGCAGCGCTTCTGGCGCATCACCTTCCCCCTGCTGCGCCCGGTCTCCGCCATCACCCTGCTGCTGGGCCTCGTCTACACCCTCAAGGTCTTCGACATCATCTGGATCATGACCAAAGGCGGCCCGGCGGACTCGTCCACCACCTTCGCCACCTGGTCCTACCAACTCGGCTTCGGCAACCTCCTGCCCGCCTTCGGCCCCGGCGCGGCTGTCGGCAACCTGCTCGTGGTCGCCGCCCTGGTCTTCGGCCTCGTCTACCTCCGAGTCCAGCGAAAGCAGGCGCTGTCATGAACCGAAGTGCCTCACGCGCGTGGTGGAAGACGGCCCTCGGCCTGCTGTTCACCGGGGTCATGCTGTTCCCGGTCTACTGGATGGTCAACGTCTCCCTCACCCGCGACCAGGACATGCGCAAGAGCCCACCGGACCTCTTCCCGGCCCACGCCACCCTGGCCGGCTACCGCACCGTCCTCGCCGAGCAACTGCCCTACCTCGCGACCAGCCTCGTCGTCGCCCTCGGCACCGTCGTCCTGACCGTCGCCCTGGCCGCGCCCGCCGGCTACGCCCTGGCCAAGCTGCGCCCCCGCGGCGGCGGCCTGCTGAGCTTCGTCCTGCTGGCCGCCCAGATGATCCCCGGCATCATCATGGCGATGGGCTTCTACGCCATCTACCTCCAGCTCGGCCTGCTCCAGTCCGTCCCCGGCCTGATCGTCGCCGACTCCACCCTCGCCGTCCCCTTCGCGGTGCTCATCTTCACCGCGTTCATGTCCGGCATCCCCGGCGAACTGCTCCAGGCCGCGCAGATGGACGGAGCCAGGGCCCTGCGGACCTTCTGGTCGATCGTCCTGCCGATGAGCCGCAACGCCGTCGTCACGGTCTCGCTGTTCGCCTTCCTGTGGTCCTGGTCCGACTTCGTCTTCGCCAACACCCTGGTCAACGGCGGCACCCACGAGCCGATCACCCTCGGCATCTACCACTACATCGGCAACAACAACCAGGAGTGGAACGCCATCATGGCCACCGCCGTCGTGGCCTCCCTGCCCGCCGCGGTCATCCTCGTCCTCGCCCAACGTTATGTGGCGGCCGGTGTCACCACCGGCGCAGTCAAGGACTGAGCCCCCCCGCCCCGCCACCACGACCGGCGCCCTCCCGCGCCGGCCGGTCGGCACCCCCTGCTCCAGAAACGAGTCCCGCCACATGACCGCCGCCCGATCCGGCCCCGCCTTCTCCGTCCACGACATCCCGTTCAGCGCGTACGGATCCTGGTTCGACATCTCCCCCGTGGTCGCGGAGAAGACCTACGCCGAGGACCTCCACCTCGTCTCGCACCAGAACGGCATGCACGGCGTCCTGCGCCTGGTCCCCCTGGCCCCGACGGGAGGGGAGCGGGCCGAGACCCGCGTCGAGGCGACACCGGGCCTGCTCACCTGGACCGACGGGCAGGGACACGTCGAGCTCGCCTACGAGGCCCCCGACACCGTACGCCTGCGGGGCAGCGGCCTGGACTTCGGCGTCCTCGCCGCCGCGCCGACGCTGACCCCGTTCAGCGGCACGTACTTCTACGACGACCCGGTGGCGAACGCGCACGTGTTCACCTCCTACGAGACCGGCCGCCGCTACCGCGTCACCCTCCTGTCCGGCGCCCTCGCGGAGCCGACCGGGTCTCAGGCCCTGGGCAGCGCCGACCGGGGTGTCACCGTGACCGCGCCGGCGGACGGCTGCTGGGAGATCGCGATCGAGGAACTCGACGCCGCCCGCCCGCCCTACGCGCCCTCGGCACCCTTCGACGCCGTGGTGGCCTCCGCACGGGCCGCCTTCGCGGACTTCGTCGACGCCGTCGCCCCCTGGCGTTCGGACGCCACCCCGGCCGCCGAACTGGCCGCGTACGTCGTCTGGTCGGCGACCGTGGCCGCGAAGGGCCTGGTCACCCGGCCGGGCGTGCTGATGTCCAAGCACTGGATGGACAAGGTCTGGAGCTGGGACCACTGCTTCAACGCCCTCGCCCTGGCCGAGGGTTCGCCGGAGCTGGCCCGGGACCAGTTCCACCTGCCCTTCGACCACCAGGACGAGAGCGGCGCCCTGCCGGACTCGGTCACCCACTCCGAGGTCCTCTACAACTTCGTCAAGCCGCCCATCCACGGCTGGGCCTTCGGCCATCTGCGCCGCACCCTGCCCACCCCTCCCGACCGCACCGAACTGACCCAGGTGTACGAGCGCCTGGAGCGCTGGACCGGCTTCTGGCTCACCGCCCGGCGCGCCCCCGGCGCCGACCTGCCCCACTACCAGCACGGCAACGACAGCGGCTGGGACAACGCCACCACCTTCGACGCCGAGCGGGTGGTCGTCACCGCCGACCTCGCCGCCTTCCTCGTTCTCCAGCTCCACGAACTCGTCTCCCTAGCAAGGGAGTTGGATGACCAGGACGCGGCCGAGCGGTGGACACGGACGGCCGAGGAGATCCAGACCGCACTGCTCGACCAGCTCTGGACCGGAGACAGGTTCGTCGCCCGCTCGGCCCGCACCGGGGACACCTGGAGCAGCGCCGGCCTCCTCGACCTGATGCCCATCGCGCTCGGCGAGCACCTGCCCGGCGACGTCGCCGGCACCCTCGCCGACCACATCAAGGCCCACCTGACCCCGTACGGCCTCGCCACCGAACTGCCCACGTCCCCGCACTACCTCGCCGACGGCTACTGGCGCGGCCCGATCTGGGCCCCCGCCACCGTCCTCGTCGAGGACGGCCTGCGCCGCGCCGGCCACGAACGCCTCGCGGACGACATCAGCGCCCGCTTCCGCGCCCTGTGCGAGACCCACGGGTTCGCCGAGAACTTCGACGCCCTCACCGGCACCGGCCTGCGCGACCGCGCCTACACCTGGACCGCGAGCAGCTACCTCCTCCTCGCCCGCGCCCACCACCTGCGCGAGGAGGCCCGGACCGGCGAAGCCGTCGTCTGACCCGCGAGCCAGAACCCACCCACACGTCCGGCACGGGGGCCGGCGCAGCAACAACAAGCCCCATCCCTGAAGGAACGTGAGCACATGCGAAGACTCGGGCAGAGACGCTCGGCGTCAAGACGCCTTCTCCACGGCATCACCCGGACACTGCTTCCGCTGACCGTCCTGGCCGGCCTCACCACCGCGGTCGCGGCGCCGGCCGCCGCCGCGGACCCCACCCTCACCGTCGACCTGGGCACCACCACCGGAGCCTTCCGCGGTGGCGCCTCCGGGGTGCTGTACGGCCTGTACGGCCCGGATGTGCCCACCGACAATCTCATCGAGGGGATGGGGGTGCAGACCACCAACACCAAGTACCAGGACGGACAGCAGCACCCCGGCTCTGACGCCCTGGAGATCGCCGAGCCGTTCGTGGACAGCGGCGGTGGGGACGTCTTCATCTACATGACGGACGTCTACCGGGCCAACTACGAGCGCACGAGCTACGCGGCCTACCAGGAGACGATGCGCACCCAGGTGGAGCAGGCGAAGGCCAGCCCCCACGCGAGCCACATCGTCTTCGTCCCCTACAACGAGCCCGACCTGAACTGGTTCGGCGGCATGCGCACCAACTCCACCGCGCTGAACAACTTCAACGCGGAGTGGCGCCAGACGTACAACTTCATCAAGGGCATCTGGCCCGAGGCGCGGCTGGCGGGGCCCAACACCTCCAGCTACACCTCCTCCTCCCTCAGCGGCTTCCTGACCTACTGCAAGACCAACAACTGCCTGCCCGACGTGGTCACCTGGCACACCCTGGGCAGCCCGGCGGACGTCCGCAGCACCGTCGACTCCTACCGCGCGGTGGAGACCGCCGCCGGCATCACGTCGCCGATCACCGTCAACCTCAACGAGTACGCCCACCGCTACCACCTGACCGACCCCGGTCAGATGGTGCAGTGGATCGCGGCCATCGAGGACAAGAAGATCGACGGCAACCTGCCGTACTGGAACATCAACGGCAACCTCGGTGACTCCGCCGCCGCCCAGAACACCCCCAACGCCCAGTGGTGGCTCTACAACTGGTACAGCTCCATGAGCGGCGACACCGTCAAGGTCACCAGCTCCGGGAACAACGCCGCGTACACCCTGCAGGGCCTGGCGAGCCTGGACACGGGCAGGAAGCAGGCCCGCGTCATCCTCGCCGGGGGAGGCACCAGCGGCGCCTCCGACACGGTCATCAAGAACATCGATCCCGCGGTCTTCGGCACCACCGTGCACGTCAGCGTCTTCCAGGACCGCTACAGCGGCTACCTCGGCGCGGCGGCCACCCCGACCCGGCTCTCCGACGCCGACGTGGCCGTGGGCTCCGACGGTTCGATCACCGTCCCCCTCACCCTCGACGCGATGTCCGCGTACCAGGTGATCGTCTCCCCGGGCGGCACCGGCAGCGCCACCCCCTCCGACAGCACCTGGACGGGCACGTACGAGGCCGAGAACGCCACACTCAGCGGCAGCGGCTACAACATCAACACCGAGGGCACCACCGGCAACGTCAGCAAGTTCCCCGCCTCGGGTACGAAGGACGTCGGCGGTCTGCGCACCGGCTCCACCACGGTGATCTCCTTCCCCGTCTCCGTGCCCACGACCGGCGACTACGACGTGTCGGTGTTCGGCAGCAGCTACGCCAAGGACGCCGAGGTCAAGGGCCCGACCGACGTGTACCTGCGCGTCGACGGCGGTGCCTCGAAGAGGGTCGACATCCCGGTGGGCTTCCAGTGGGTGGTGTGGGGCCACAGCGACACCACCGTGCACCTCACCGCCGGCAGCCACACCCTCACCCTGGCCACCACCGGTGACAACGGCGCGAAGACCGACGGTGACGCCATCATCGACAAGATCGACCTCCGGTACCGGGACGCCGACGTCCAGGGCACCACGCTCCACGAGGCCGAGCAGGCCACCCTCTCCGACAACGGCAGCACCACCTACACCTCCCAGGGCCAGTCCGGCGCGGGCGCGGTGAACCTCACCTCCGGCAAGTCGGCGACGTTCTGGGTCTACTCGGCGCGTGACGGCTACGCGGACCTCACGGCCCGCTTCCGCAACACCGGCCGGGCCGACCTCACCGTCAACGGCAGGACCGCCGACGACCAGACCCTCTCCGGCGCGACGCCCGACGCCTGGTCCACCTCCACCAACCGGGTGTACCTGAAGGCCGGCATCAACAAGGTCAAGGCGACCGGCGCCGCAGGCACCCTCGCCCTGGACAACCTGGCGGTCACCCCCTTCAGCGCCACCTCCGCCGTCACCACCGGCAACGTCGTCACCTACCAGGCCGAGGACGGCACCCTCACCGGCACCGCCGAGGTCTCCACCGCCTACAACCAGGCCAGCGGTGAGGTCGTCACCGGCATCTCCGACGGCACCGCCAACTCCCTCACCCTCGACGTCGACGCGCCCTCGGCCGGCACCTACGCCATGACGATGCGCTACGCCAACGCCGAGGAACTGCCCTCGAACCACTACAACCCCGACCTGTACGCCGAGCACGCCGACGTCAGCGTCAACGGCGGCGACGCCACCCGCGTCAACTTCGCCAGCACCCTGCACTGGAACCAGTTCGCCGACCACACCGCCCACGTCACCCTCAAGAAGGGTGCGAACACGGTCAGGTTCACGTCCTCACAGCTCTTCAACTGGGACGGCACCACCATCGGCAAGGTGTACTCGGGCGGCGGCAGCGACATCGGACAACCGATGCGCTCCAGCTCCGCCCCGCACCTCGACCAGGTCTCCTTCGCACCGGCGAGCCTGCACATCGGCGCCCCGGCCGCCTTCTCCTCCACGGCGGTGGCCCAGCACAGCGGGCTCTGCCTCGAGAACCCCGCCAAGTCCACCGCGGACGGCACCCAGTACCGGCAGAACACCTGTGGAAGCGGCCAGGAGCAGGTCTTCGACTTCCACCGTGTCTCCGGCTCGACCGACACCTACACCGTCGTCAACCACTCCAGCGGCAAGTGCCTGGACGTCGCGGGCATCTCGACGGCCAACGGCGCCGCCGTCCAGCAGTGGACCTGCCACGGCGGCACCAACCAGCGGTTCAGACTGGCGGCGGTGACCGCGCTCGGCAACAGCCACGACTACCAGCTAGTCGCGGTCCACAGCGGCAAGTGCGTAGACGTCAGCACCATCTCGACCGCACCCGGCGCCCTCGTCCACCAGTGGCCGTGCGATGCGGCGAGCGCCCTGACCACCAAGAGGAACCAGATCTGGAGGCTCACCGGCAGGGACTGAGCGACATCCCAGCACACCCGAAGTGCCGCCGCACCCGTCTCGGACGGGGTGCGGCGGCACCCGCACCTCGGATGTCCCGGAACAGACCAGTGAACGCGGTGCCGTTCCGCGATGAGCCGCTGATGTGGCCGGGGCGCAGCCGCGCCACCGCCCCGGTCGTGAACGCCAGCTGACCTGTGCGTATGACCTCTCCCCGCCGGGTTGCACGGCCCTGTCGTCCACGCTGGTCGTTCAGGCTGCCGGGACTTGAACAAAGCGCCCCGTCACGTGCAGGTCGGCCTCTATGCGAGCGGCCGTGGCGCGCAGTTCCGGCAAGACGTTCTCGACGCACTCCGCAGCCGAGCGGCGGCTGCTGTGCATATTGACGTTGATCGCCGCGACGAGGCAGCCGTTGCGGTCACGTACCGGAACGGCGATCGAGCGAAGGCCTGCTTCCAGTTCTTCGTCGACCAGGGCGTAGCCCTCCTCGCGCACCCGGTCGAGGATCACCGTCAGGTCGGTGGGCCGGGTGACTGTGCGGGGGGTCAGTGCCCCCATCCGTGCCTTGGACAGCCGAGCGGAACGCTCGGCTGCCGGGAGATCGGCCAGCAGGACCCGGCCCGTGGAGGTCGCGTAGGCGGGCACGCGTGAGCCCACGGAGATGTCGACGCCCATGATGCGGCCTGCGGCGACCGAGACCGCGCACTGCACGTCGCTGCCGGTGAGTACGGACAAGGACGTCGAGTCCTGCACCCGTCGGGTGAGTTCGGCGAGGTGGGGGTGCGCGATACGGGCGAGCGTCGTCTTGGACAGCGGTGGGAAACCCAGGGCGAGAACCCGTGAAGTGAGCTGGAAGGCCCGGCCGCGCCCCCTGACATGGCCGAGATGCTCCAGGGTTATCAGGGCGCGGCGAGCCGTCGCGCGAGGCAGGCCGGTGCGTTGGGCGACCTCGGAGAGTGTCAGCTCCGCACGGCCCTCACCGAATGCGGTGACGACGGTCAGACCGCGGGCCAGGGACGCGATGAACTCCCCGCCCAGTTCTTGTTTCGAGGCGCTCGTCCATGTGGCAAGGCCCGAGGGGGCGCTCGGCGGTTCGGGAGGCGGGGCGTCGGCCAGCTCTCGCTCCATGGTGGCCGACGCGGTACGGAGTCTGGGCAGAAGGCACGCGCGCAAGGAGTCCGCACTGTGCCTGCTGGTATGGCTCACGACACTCGCCACACAGGCGATCCGGCCGTCCGGGGCGCGAACCGGAACGGATGCCGCGACGAGACCCGGCTCGATCAACTGGTCGTCCAGTGCCCAGCCCTGCGCCCGCACCTCTTCCACTCTGCGTTCGAAATCCTCGGCGGCGGGGCTGTGCGTTCGAGGGGGGATCGCCGGGAAGCCGAGGACCTCGGGGTCGGTCATCTGACGTTCTCGCCACCGTGCCCAGTCCTGCGCGCTCCATTCGGTTGCCAGCAGCGGGCCGGGGGCGGTGCGTTCGGCGGGCAGCAGGTCGCCGATGCGGAAGCTCAGTGACAGAACGCGGCGGCGGATCGCCTGATGGATGAAGCGGATGCCGTCACCGTCCGGCACTGCGAGGGACACCGACTCGTCGAGTTCGTCGGCGAGGCGTTCGGCGTGCACGCTCAGCAGGTCGGGGAGGCGCAGGGCGGCCAGGTAGGCGTTGCCCAACTCCATCAGGCGGGGGGCGAGGACGGCGTTGCTGCCGTCCAGGCGCACGTACCCCATGCGCGCGAGTGTTCCGGTGACCCGGTCGATGGTGGAGCGGGCCAGTCCGGTGACCCGTCCCAGGTCGCTGAGGCCGACCGTCCCTCCGAGGTCGGTGAGCCCGTGCAGCACGGCGATACCGCGCATGAGGGGGGTCACTGCCTCCTCCGGCGGCGCGAGCGCCGAAACCGGGTCGGCGGACGGCACGGTGTGGGTCGATGTCATGGGCTCTCCGCGGCGGCTGTCTCGTCACTTGGGTGAATGATGCCTGGCGGGTGCAGGGGTTCCGGCACGCCGTCGCGGCAACGGCGAGACCCGGAACGTTGCGGGATCGGTGCCTTCCGTGTGCTCGGTGGTGAGCGCGGCTCTGGAGGTGTTGGTGCGGGACTCCGGCCTCCGTACCGGGCGGGGTGCTAGGACTCCGTGTGCTGCAGGAGGAGGCCGGGACTGCTGTCGTCCGGCGGCGCCTCCGTATCGCCGTCGTGGTGTTTGGCCCGTTGGATCTGCTCGTAGACGTGGGCGCGCAGTTCGGCGAAGCGGGTGCTGGAGCGGGTGTGCAACTGGTCGCGCTCGTCGGGGAGGTCGATGGTGAGGTCCTCCTGGACGACGGTCGGGGACTTGGACAGGATGAGGGTGCGCTGGCCGAGGTAGACCGCCTCGTCGATGTCGTGGGTGACGAACAGGACGGTGACGCCGAGCTCGCGCCACAACCGGCGGATGAGGTCCTCCAGTTCGGCGCGGGTCTGCGCGTCGACGGCCGCGAAGGGCTCGTCCATGAGCAGCACCTTCGGCTCGTACGCGACCGCGCGGGCGATCGCGACGCGCTGCTGCATGCCTCCGGAGAGCTGCCAGGGGTACGCCTCGTGGGCGTCGGCGAGTCCGACCACCTCCAGGGCGTGGTCCACCAACTCCCGCTCGCGCGCCTTGCCGAGCTTCTTGCGGCGCAGGGGCAGGGCGACGTTGTCGCGCACGTTCATCCAGGCGAACAGCGAGCGGCCGTACTCCTGGAGGACGACCGCCATGCCGGGCGGGGGCCCGGCGACCGGACGGCCGTCGAGGCTCACCTCGCCGGCGGTGGGGGTGAGCAGCCCGGCCATGCATTTGAGCAGCGTGGTCTTGCCGCATCCCGACGGGCCCACCATGCACACCAGTTCGCCGGCACCGATATGGAAGGTCAGGTTGCGCAGTGCTTCGACCTTGCGGTTTCGTCCGGTGTAGATCTTTTGCAGGTTGCGTACGTCAAGCATCGACGTCTCCTTGTCAGGGGTTGCGCTGGGCGCGGCGCAGGCCGTGGTACCAGGCCAGGAACCGGCTCTCCGCGAATCGGAAGAGCAGCGACATGGCGAGTCCGAGCAGGCCGAGCAGCAGTACGCCGCTCCACATCTCGGGGATCGCGAACGAGCGCTGGAACTGCACGATGGTGAAGCCGAGCCCGTTGCTCGCGGCGAACATCTCGCTGATGACCATGAGGATGATCCCGATCGACAGGGACTGCCGCATGCCCGTGACGATCTGCGGGCTGGCCGAGCGGAGCACCAGATGCCACAGCCGGGAAGGGCCGGTGATGCCGTAGGACCGGCAGGTGTCACTCAGCACCTCGTCGACCGCGCGGACCCCCTCGACCGTGTTGAGCAGGATCGGCCATATGCAGCCGCTGACGATGACGAGCACCTTCATGGTGTCGCCGATGCCCGCGAACAGCATGATCACCGGGACGAGCACGGGCGGCGGAATGGCCCGGAAGAGTTCCAGGACCGGCTCCAGGACGTCCCGTACGACACGGCTCATACCGACCAGCAGGCCCAGCCCGACGCCGATGACGACGGCGAGGAGGTAGCCCGCGGTGAGCCGGACCAGACTGGGCAGGACGTCGGACACCAGCCGTTCGCCCGCCCAGACCTCCCCGAACTTCTGCAGGATGGTGGACAGCGGCGGGAGGTAGAAGTCGGTGCTGTCGGCGGTGGCGAACCACCACACGGCGAACAGGACCGCGGGCAGACCCGCGATCAGCGAGGCCCGGCGGGCCGCGGTGAGGACCGTCGTGTGAGTCATCGGGCTATCCCTCCCTGCGCAGAGACTGATGCCAGTGCAGCGTTCGCCGCTCGACCGCCCGCGCCACCAGGTTGACGGCGACGCCGAGCAGCCCGGTGACCAGCACCAGCGCGTAGACCTGCGGCACGGCTCCGGAGGTCTGCGCGACGGCGATCTCGTGGCCCAGACCGGGTGAGCCGATGACGAGTTCCGCGGTGATCGCGAGGACCAGGGCCACGGTGGACGCCAAGCGGACGCCGGTCATGACGTACGGCAGCGCGGTGGGCCACAGGACGTACCGCACCCGCCCCCACCTGCCCAGTTGATAGCTGCGGGCGGTGTCGTCCGCGACCGGGTCGACGTCCTGCGTACCGGCCAGCACCTGGACGAGCACCTGCCAGAACGAGGCGTACACCACCAGGAGCAGCGTCGATCGAAGATCGGTGCCGTAGAGCAGTACCGCCACCGGGATCAGGGCCACGGACGGGATCGGCCGCAGGAACTCGATGGTGGAGGCGGTAACCGCACGCAGCACGGGAACGGAGCCGATGACGATTCCGGCCGCCACCCCCGCCACGACGGCGATGACGAGGCCCAGACTCCAACCGGTGAGGGTGTCACCGAGCGCGGTCCAGAACGTGTCCTCGGCCAGCAGGTGCCACAGGGCCTCGGCCATGTCCGAAGCGGGCGGGAGGTAGTCGGCGGAGACCAGTCCGGTGTGCGGCAGCACTTCCAGTACCACCACCAGACCGGCCAGTCCGGCCAGCCCGCGCAGCGGAGCGGTGGCGCCGCCCAGGCCGCGCGGGGCGCGGGCACCGCCGGGATCGGTGTCGGTCCCGGCGGGCGTCGTCTTCACAGAGGCGATTCCCGACGGTGTCATGAGAACAGCGCGTCCAGGTCCGGCTTCTTGTCGCCGAAGATGCCGTCCTCCTCGCCGAGCGCGGCCAGCTTCTCCAGGGAGGCCATGTCGACCGTTGCCGGCCAGCTGGGCAGCGTCAGCTTCTTCAGCACCTCACCGTCGATCTTGGTGTAGGTGGTGAGGATCTGGCGTGCCTCGTCAGGATGCTCGGAGGCGTACTTCAGCGACTCGGTCATCGCTTCGGTGAACTTCTTCACCAGGTCCGGGTTCTCCTTCGTCAGCTTCGTGGCGGCGAAGTAGGTCGCGGCGGTGAGCTTCGGGTCGGTATCGGCGAACGGAGAGGCCACCACACGGGCGCCCTGGCCCTTGGCGATGGTCAGCGCGGGCTCACCCATCCAGGCGGCGTCCACCTGCCCGCCGTCGAGTGCGGCGGGCATCTGGTCGAAGGGCATCTCCAGGAACTTGACCTTGGAGGGGTCGCCGCCGGCCTTGCGTACCGACTCACGGACCGTGGTGTCCCCGATGTTCTGCAGGGTGTTCACCGCCACCGTCCTGCCCGCGAGGTCCTTGGCCGACTTGATCGGGCTGTCCTTCTTGACGGCGACGCCGGTGACGTCGGCACCGACCTTGCCGTTGGTGGCCACCCCGTTGACCACGGACTTGATCGGCACACCCTTCGTCTGGGCGATCATCAGTGAAGTGACGTTGCTGAAGCCGAACTGGAACTGACCGCTGACGACGCCGGGGACGATCGCGGCGCCGCCCTGGGCGAGTTCCATCTTCAGATCGATTCCACGCTCGGCGAAGAATCCCTTTTTCTGCCCCAGATACAGCGGTGCCACATCGACGATGGGGATGATCCCCACCGTGACCTTCGTGGTCTTGCTCCCACCCGAGGCCGGCGAACCGCCGCTCCCGGTCGAAGAGGATCCACATCCGGCAGCGGTCGCGACCGTCACCGCCGCCGCAACAAGCCCAAGAATGCGCCTTCGCATAAGGGCCCCTCCTGACGAGATATGTGCGTCACGCGCACAAAATTTCATGTGCCGAACAAGCAAGCCGGACGTTATGGCTCTGTCCTTGGCGGGGTCAATAGGTAGCGCGCGGCCAGTTTCCGCGGCCGTGATCCCGTCTCTGCGGTCCTGTCTCTCCTCCTCGGCCGGGGCTGGTGGCCGTCCGTGTCGGCTGACCTGCCGGTGTGACGAATCGTCAAGACGCGGCCTGCGCTCGGGTCGGTCTCAGTGACGGTCCCGCCCGGCTCGAACGAACTCGACCGAGGGGCAGGAGCCCCGGAAATCTCCGCTCGCGGCCGTTTCCTCAGGCGGCCGCCGACAGTCCGCCCGTGCGCGGGATCGAGTCGGGCGACCGAACGGAAAGCGGGTCGGTCCCATTGACACCGACCCACCACCACCCGAGACTCATGACCACCTTACAGCGAAGCATGCTTCACCAGGCGAACAGAGCTTTGCTCTGTGCGGAGTCGTGGGCGCTCTGTGGGGAGTCGTGGGCGCTGTCGCGATCGCCCTCGTGCCGCTCGCCGCTCGGGTCGGCGTGGGGACTCCGGGCAACCGACGTTCTGCCTCTCCCCGAACTCACCCCCCGCTCGCCTCCCCACAGTCCCGCACCCGCATCGAAGAGGAGTCGGCACCATGCTTCTGCGCACACGGCTGCACGAACGACAAGCGACCTCGGGGCGCGTTCCGCGGGCGATGGCGGCCGCCGCCGCGGCCGTGGCCGTGGCTCTGTGCACGACCGCCGGGGCCCCCGCCCCCGCGCGAGCGCATACGAGTGTGGAGATCACCAAGGACGTCGCCTACGCCCCCGCCCAGCCACCCGGAACCCAGGGCCATCTACTGGACCTGTACGTTCCCAGGTCGCAGCGGCCGGTCCCGCTGGTGATCTTCTCCAGCGGCTCGGGCTGGCTGGCCGACAGCGGCCGCACGGGCGCCGACGAGGTCGCCCGGCAGCTCAACCCGCGCGGTTTCGCGGTTGCGGGCGTGGCAATCCGCTCCAGCTCGCAGGCGCAGTTCCCAGCTCAGCTGCACGACATCAAGGGCGCCATCCGCTGGCTGCGCGCGAACGCGAGGACCTACAACCTCGACCCCGACCGATTCGCCATCATGGGTGACTCCTCCGGCGGCTGGACCACGGCGATGGCCGCCGTCACCGGGAACATCCCGGCACTCGAAGGCGACGTCGGCGTACGCGGACCCTCCAGCGCGGTCCAGGCAGCCGTGCCGTTCTACCCGCCGACGGACTTCCTGCAGATGGACGCCCACATGCCGGACGACTGCAAGGTGTTCAACTCGGTGTTCGGGCTGGCGGAATGCCACTCCGACCCGCGCTCACCCGAGTCGCTGATGCTCGGATGCACCATCACGGACTGTCCCGACAAGGTCGCCGCCGCGAACCCCCTCACCTACATCGGCGACCGGCGCACCCCGCCCTTCCTGATCTTCCACGGCGAACAGGACCCCTTCGTGCCGTATCACCAGGGCCGCTCGCTCTACGACAAGCTGGCCTCCGCGGGTGACGAGGCTCGCCTGATCTCCTTCCCGCAAGCCGGACACGGCCCCTTGCAGGACATGCTCACCGACGACGAAACCCGTCAGGGTGCCTACGCGGAGTCCGCACACCACGGGCGCACCACGCCTCCCCACCCCGTGACCCCGACGTGGAAGACGGTCACCTCCTTCCTCGAACAGAGGCTCCGCCCCATCGCCCACTGAAACCGAGTGTTCACGCATTGTGTGATGCCGCTTCGGTATCGGTCCTCTCGCCGGCGCGGGGCGAAACCACCGGCCTGCTCGGGTGTTCCCGCGGTTCCAGGTCCTCAAGCGCGGCCAGCACCTGCGCGAGGGCGGGATTGCGCGATTGCCGCGGCCACAGCAGATGCAGCTCCACCGGTCGGGGCACATGCGTGGCCAGCGGGACGAACGCGACATGGGGAATGCGGAGCAAGGCGGCGGAGGCGGGCACGAAGGCGACACCCCGCCCGGCGGAGACCAGCCACAGCATCGTGAGGATCTGGCTCACGCTGTGCACCACCCGTTCCTGGGTCAGCGGGACCATGCTGACCATCAGGTCGTAGAAGTACCGCGCCTTGCGCTGCGAGTGGAAGATCAGCGGTTCGCCGGCCAGGTCGTCGGCGCGAGCGGGCCGGTCCAGGCCGGCCAGCCGGTGCCCGTCGAACACCGCGAGCAGCAGCGCCTCCTGCTGGATCAGGCGCGAGTCGAAGAGTTCGGAGTCGAACGGCGGACGGGCGAGCCCGAGGTCGATGTCCTCGCCGGCGAGGGCGTCGATCTGCTCGCGCGTCACCATCTCGAACAGCTCGATGCGGACCTCCGGCAGGCTCTGCTCCAGCCGGTTGAGGATGCGGCCGAGCGTGCCGAAGGTCGACGCGGCGGTGAAGCCGAGCCGCACCACGCCACGGGAACCCGAGTGGATGCGGCGGGCCAGGTCCGGGGCGGCCTCGGCGATCGCCAGGATGCGCCTGGCCTCGACCAGGAACGCCGCACCGGCCGGCGTGAGAGCCACACGCTGCTTGTCCCGCTCGAGGAGCTGTACGTCGACGGCCGCTTCGAGCTTCTGGATCTGACGGCTCAGCGGCGGCTGGGTCATGCGCAGTCGTACCGCTGCCCGGCCGAAGTGAAGTTCCTCGGCAACGGCGACGAATCCCCGTAATTGCCCCAAGGTATACGTCATGCAAGAAAGGTATCACCCCATGCGTTAACGGAGTTGGACAGGCATGACGGGCGGTCATAGGCTGCGCGACACCGTGGAACCGAGACCCATGTCACATCTCCGCCCAACTCGCTTGAGGGAGACGCTCATGCACACCAGGCTTCGGCTTCACCGCCGCATAGCCGCGGTCGCCGTGTTCGCCGCCGTGATCGCGCTGCCCGGCTGCGGTGGCAACGTCGGAGATGACGGGTCGAAGAACGACAGCTCGTTCCCGGACAGAGCCATCACCCTGCTCGTCGGTCAGGACCCCGGCGGCAGCACCGACCTCATCGCCCGCGCGGCCGCCGAGCCCGCCGGCGCCGACCTCGAAGAGAACATCACGGTCGTCAACAAGCCCGGCGCCAACGGCGCTGTCGCCGCCAAGGAACTGGCCGGCGCCAAGGCCGACGGCCACACCATCATGCTCTTCGTGGGCTCGCTGGCCTACATCACGCCCTTGGCCGTGTCCGCCGACGAAGCCGTCGACATCAACGACTACCAAGTCGTCACCGGCCTCTCCCAGGACGACTATGTCCTGGTCGCCAGCCCCAAGTCCGGTTTCAGGACGGTCAAGGACATCGTCGACGCCGACCGCTCGATCACCTACGGCACGACCGGCGTCGGCACGGGCAGCCACCTCAGCCAGGCGCTGCTGTTCTCCCAGGCGAAGGTGAAGGCGACCGCCGTGCCGTTCGACGGCGGAGCACCCACACTCACCGCCCTCCTGGGCGGTCAGGTCGACGTCGCCTCGATCCAACTCGGTGAGGCCCAGCCCCAGATCAAGGCCGGCAAGATCACCCCCCTCGTCACCTTCGCGGAGAAGCGGCCCACGTACATGGCCGACATCCCCACCGCGGTCGAGGCCGGCTACGACGTCCCGGTACAGCAGTCGCGTGCCGTCGTCGCCCCGAAGGGCACTCCCAAGGAGGTCGTCGACCGGCTGCGGACGGCGTTCCGCAAGGCGTTCGAGGACAAGAAGTACCAGGACTTCAACACGCAGCGGCTCCTCACACCCAGCGAGGTCGAGGGCGCCGAGCTGATCGAGCAGTGGACGGGTTCGCTGGAGAAGTACCGCGCCCTCGTCGACGAGTACCAGATCGACATGAGCGGGAACTGAGGCCATGTCCACCGAGAACCCGCCGACCGTCGACGAACCCTCCGACGACACCCGGCCGCCGACAGCGGGCCCGGTGACCAACCTCGTCACGGCCGCGGTCGTCGTGGTTCTCGGTGCCGCAGCGCTCGCCGGGGCGCTGAGCCTGGGCACAGGCAGCCCCTCGAAACCCGGGCCCGGCACCTGGCCGGCCCTGGTGAGCGCGGCACTGATCGTTCTCGGCGTGCTCCTGGCCGCCGCTGCCCGACGCACGGACGACGCCGAGCAGTTCACCCGCACCAGCCTCCTGGTGATCGTGGCGATCGGGACCATGGTGGCCTACGTAGCGGTCATCGGCGTGATCGGCTTCGAGATCCCCACAGCCCTTCTGGCCTTCTTCTGGCTTCGGATCCTGGGCCGGGAGAGCCTGCGGACCTCCATCGTCGTCAGCCTCGGCGCCACCTGCGCGTTCTACGCCCTGTTCGTCGGCGCGCTGAAGGTCACCATCCCGCACCTGTTCTGACCGCGTGACCGCACACCACCACACGTTGGGGAGGATGGTTGGACGTGTCCCCCGTGCTCGACGGCTTTGGCGTCGTCCTCGAGCCGACCAATCTGTTGTACTGCCTTGTCGGTGTCGTCATCGGCATGCTGATCGGTGTCCTGCCCGGTCTGGGACCGGCCGCCACCATAGCCATTCTGCTTCCGATCACCCTGGGCCTCGAACCCGTCACCGCGATCATCATGGTGGCGGGCATCTTCTACGGAGCCCAGTACGGCGGCACCATCACCTCCGTACTGCTGCGCCTACCCGGTGAGGCATCCTCCGTCGTCACCGTCTTCGACGGCCACGCCCTCGCCCGCCAGGGCAAGGCCGGCACCGCCCTGGGCATCGCCGCAATCGGCTCCTTCGTCGGCGGCACCCTCGCCATCGTCGCCCTCAGCCTGGTCGCCCCCCTGGTCGCCGAATTCGCCCTGGACTTCGGACCACCCGAATACACGTTGCTGACGCTGCTCGGCATCCTGCTGGTGGCCACCGTCTCGGGCGGCGGCATGCTCAAAGCCCTCATCGCCGCCGCCCTCGGCCTGCTGCTGGCCACCGTCGGCCGAGACGGCTTCACCAGCGCGGAACGGTTCACCTTCGACAGCCTGTCACTCGCGGACGGCCTGGACTTCGTCCCCATCGCCATGGGCCTCTTCGGCCTGGGCGAGATCCTCCACACCCTGGAAGAACGCCACCGCGCAGCTCGCGCACCCACCAAGGTCGCCAACGTCTGGCCCAGCCGCTCCGACCTGCGCCAGTCCTCCGGCGCGATCGGCAGAGGCGGCGTCATCGGCTTCGTCCTCGGCATCCTCCCCGGCGGCGGCGCGGTCCTCGCCTCGCTCGCCGCCTACGCCCTGGAAAAACGCCGCTCACGCACCCCGGAGCGCTTCGGCCGCGGCGCCGTCGAAGGTGTCGCCGCACCCGAGACCGCCAACAACGCGGCCGCCACCTCCTCGTTCATCCCGCTGCTGTCCCTCGGCATACCCGCCAACGCCACCATGGCGGTCATCTTCGGTGCCCTCCTGATCCAGGGCATCACCCCCGGCCCTCAACTCGTCACCGAGCACCCCGAGTTGTTCTGGGGCGTGGTGAACTCGATGTACATCGGGAACATCCTTCTGCTCATCATGAGCATCCCGCTCGTAGGACTGTTCGTACGCATCCTGCGCGTACGCCCGACCATCCTGGCCCCCCTCACCGTCCTCATCACCCTCATCGGCGCCTACACCGTCAACAACAGCGTCTTCGACATCGGACTCGTGGTCTTCTTCGGCGTCCTCGGATACCTCATGAAGAAACTCGGATTCGACCCGGGCCCACTCGTCCTCGCCTTCGTCCTCGGATCACTCCTGGAAAGCTCACTGCGCCGCTCACTGCTGCTCTTCGAAGGCAACCCCGGCGGCTTCCTCACCCGCCCGATCTCGGGAACGCTGTTCGCGCTCCTCCTCGCCGTCGCGCTGGTGCCGGCCGCCCGGGCGCTCCGGCGCAACCGCAGAACCGACCCCCGCCACAGCAAGGAACCGGTATGACCGTCCACGCCGGCCACCTCCCAGCAATCCGAGGTGCCGTGCCCCTTGCCTCCAAGGGGCACAGCACCGCGCCGTTCAGATGTCCCGGAAGAGACCGGCAGACGCTGTGACCTGCTGTGATGGGCGGTCGCAGACCACTGACCTGCGTGAATGGCCTTTTAGGTGTTTCACCCTCGTGCCCGTTGATGCAGCCGGAAGTCCCAGAAAAGTCCCAGGGCACTCTTGTACTGGCGGACACTCTTTCCGCCTTGTGTGGGTCGTGCGGGCGGTTGGCGGCGTTGTGACGGTCAGGAGTGGTGGAGGCAAGGTGCTGTGGGCGTCACGCACTCGCGGAATCAGGGGCAGCACGGCGACGAGTAGGTCCTCGACCGCTCGGGACGGGCGGTATCACTGGCTTGATCGCAGAGTTGGTCCTGGCGTCGCAGGCCGTTGAAGGTCACGCCTGGCGGTGACCGGTCGACGCCTACCCCCCCGGGGTAGTGGCGGAGGGACGTGAGCGGCCGGTCGTCACCCGCCTTCCGACCGGTCCGGGACGGGGCGCCGAATCGCCCGGGCGGCCAGGGTGCGATGGCAGATCTTGCCGGTGGGGCCGAGGGGCATCTCCTCCACCACCAGGAGGAGTTCGGGGAGTTTGCGGCGGGCCAGGCCGCGGTTCAGCAGGTGGGTGGTGAGGTCGGACAGGGTGGACGTGGGGGTGCCGGGGGCCGGGCGGACGCAGGCGCACAGGCGTTCGCCGAGGGTCGGGTCGGGTACCGGGACACAGACCGCCTCGGCCACCGCTGGATGGCTGCCGAGTTCGCGTTCGACCTCGGCGAGGCTGATGTTGAGGCCGCCGCGGATCACGATGCGCTTGAGCCGTCCCAGGACGTGCAGCCGTCCGTGCTCGTCCAGTCGGCCGAGGTCGCCGGTGCGCACCCAGCCCTCCGACGTGCGGTAACGGGCGTCCAGTTCCGGCGCGTTGACGTAGCACATCGGTGTCATGGGGCCTCTGGCCTCGATCTGGCCGGTGTGCCCGGTGGTCAGGGGCGTGCCGTCGGGGCCGGTGATCCGGATGCGGGCGACCGTGGGGTCGGGGGTGCCGACGCTGTCACCCGGCGCGAGACACTCGCCCGCGGTGTGGCAGTTCACGCCGTCCGAGGAGCCGTAGACGGTCACGACCGGCCGGGCGAACCGCCTGAGGCACGCGTCAGCGGTCGCCGCGGGCAGCGCCGCGCCGCTGGAGACGACGACACGGAGCGACGAGGTGTCCTCGTCGGCTTGGGATGGGAGGTCGGCGAGCCGGCGGAGCATCGTGGGCACCGCGAAGAGGTGGGTGGGCCGGTGCGCTGCGACCAGCCGCAGCGCACCCTCAGCGTCGAACACCGACTGCACGATCAGAGTGCCGCCGAGGGCGGCGAGGGTGACGGGCGTGCCGAGCGAGCCGAAGGAGGAAGCCAGCGGGACGAGGACGAGGTGACGGGGCGGCACCGAGGAGTCCGGGTGCAGCGCCCGGACGTAGCGGGCCCTGCCGCCGGCCAGGGCGTGATGGCTGTAGGCGACCATCTTCGGCTCGGCCTCGGTACCCGAGGACACCAGGATGCGGGCGGGACCGTACGGATCGGCCGGCCGGTGCCGTCGGCGGTGCGAAGCCGTGGGGCGTGTGGCGTGCAGCCCCTGGGTCCGTCCCTCGCCGGGGCCGGGTACGAACAGGGTGTGCAGGTGAGGAAGGTCCACCACGCCCCGTGCCTGAGGCGCCCCGGTGAGGACGGCGCCGCGGGCCCGTGAGCGGGTCAGCAGCGCCCGCAGGTCACGGTCGTCGCCGCCCGGAGGGAGAGGGAGAGCCACCGCGCCGATCGCGTACACGGCGAGTTCCGCGGCGACGGCGTCGCGTCCGTTGGGCAGCCGCAGCGCGACCACGTCCCCGGCCCCCAGGCCCGCCTGCTCGAACACGGCGGCGATGCGGCGCACGTCGGTGTCGAGGGCCGCGTAGGACAGCACCCCGGCGTCGTCCACCAGCGCCTCACGGTCCGGATGTGCCCGGACGTGGGCGGTGAACAGGCTGTACAGGTCGGTGTCCGGGCACACGCCGGCCGCCACCCAGGCCCGTCGCTGGTCGCGGGGCACGAGGTCGGGGAAGGGAACTCCGGCGCGTGAGGTCCACGCCGGTCGCCCGTTATCCGTCGTAGCCGTCCTCTGCGGCGTTATGGGGGCGGCCGTCATGCGAACTCCCACGGTGTGTAAGGGCGGGCGTACCCGACGGCTGGGTCCGGCGGTGCGACGGCTGTCCGGAAGGCGGCGTCGTGGGGCAGGTCGGACAGATCGGTCAGCACGGGTGTCGCCGTCAGCCCTGCCTCGACCAGCCGCACCCGCCACTCCTCGGTCGTACGGCGGGCGAAGCGGGCCGCGACGTCCCGCGTGGACGCGGTGTCGGCGCCGTCCAGGAGGCGGCGCACCGCCTCGGGGTGCTGCCGGGCGCGGGGGCCGAGGTGCAGGTGGCCGTCCGCCGTGCGCAGCGGCCGGTCCAGTGGCGTCCAGCGGACCCGGTGGGCGGGACGGGGGACCAGGGCGCCCGCGGAGAGCAGACAGGAGTGGACCTGGCTGCCCCGGTGGGCCGCCTCACGGACCGCCAGCGCGGTCAGCACGCCCTGGGCGCACACCAGCCCGCCGAGCACGTCGGTCAGGGTCATCAGGGACGGGGCCGGGGGTTCGCCGGCCGGTCGTACCGCGGCGGCGAGTCCGCTGTGCACCTGGGCGAGGTAGTCGGTGCCGACGGGGGGCCGGTCACCGAAGGCGTCGCCGAAGCCGGACGCCCAGGCGTACACCAGAGCGGGACTCCCGGGCAGCAGGTCGGAGGCGGCCAGACCGAGACGGGAGGCTTTCCCGGGGGCCCAGTTGTGCAGGAACACGTCGGCTTCGGCGGCCAGGGTGCGGATGGTGCGGCGGCCCTGTGCGGTGGTGAGGTCGGCCTGAATCACCGGCTTGCCCGCGTTGAGCGCCAGGAACCGGGCCGAGCACTCTCCCGCCAGCGGGGGGAGCCAGCGCATCGGGTCGCCGCCGGGCGGCTCGATCCGTACGACGTCGGCGCCCAGCATCCGCAGGATGTGCCCTGCGAGCGGGCCCTGCACTCTGCGGGTGGACTCCACGACCCGGAGCCCGGCCAGCGGCAGGGCGCCATCGCGGGCCGGGCGCGGGGAGGGGGCCCCGACGGCGCTGTCCGCATGCGGCCCCAGGCCCCGCGCCGGTTCCGGCCAGGGGTCCAGTTCCCAGAGCTCCGGGCGGACGGCGCGGGCCGGGTCGGACCTTACGACGAGGAGGCTGACCCCGCTGTGGTGTGCGGCGGCGCGCAGATCCGGCAGCGTGTGTCGGCGTGCGGCCTGCCGCAGCGCGTCGGGTAAGGGACAGACGGCGGTGGCGAACCGCTGCTGGAAGGGCAGCCAGCCGCGGCCCGCGACAGCTGGAGCCACACCGAGCCGGACCCAGAACTCCCGCCAGGCGTCTGGGGCGAGGGTCTCGACCTCCACCCGGACACCGTCGGACGTGACCAGGGTCGCCAGGCCGCCCGCCTGCCCCGCGGAGTCCGGCGGGAGCCGGGGTTCGGGCGGGCCGCCGCTCCCCCCGGCCGTCGCGGCGGCGAGGTACTGCCCGACCGACAACAGCGCTCCCTGAGCCACCGAGGTCCTCACCTCGCACAGGTCCGACCCGCGGGCCCGCCCGACGCGCAGGGCGGTGGCGCCCAGGGCGGCGAGCACCCCTGTCACGACCGAGGCGTAGTCGACTGCCAGCGGGGCGGGCCCGCCCGTGGCCCGGCCGTGGACGTGCATCAGACCGCAGGCGGCCTGTACCGCGCACTCGTCCGGCAGGTCCGTTGCGACGGGGCCCGCCCACTCGATGCGCAGCCGCACCGGGTCCGGGCCGGCGGCGGCCCCCTGCGGCAGGGCCTGCGCAGTGTGCCGCAGCAGACGCTCCGCGATCGTGGTGGCGACGGCCGGCCGGGTCTCGGCCCGCAGTCCCGGCGTCACGGTCGCGCCTCGGCGGGCCGACGGCCCTGTACGGAGTAGAAGACGCTGGAGGCGGCACGGAAGGACGGGTCCCGCATCAGATCCCGCACCCGGTCCAGGTCGTCGTCGGTCATGCCCTGCTCCTTGAGCCGGTCCCGGAGGTTGCGGGTGTGGTTCAGCTGGAGCCCCAGGCCGGGGTCCTGTGCGTGTCGTACGCCGATGTGGAGGTGGACGTCGAGGGCGGTCAGCCCCGCCGCCCGCATGGCGGCCGGCGCTTTCCGTGCCCAGCACGGGTCGCCGCCCGCGGCGCGCAGCGCCGCCGCCTTGGCCTCGAGGAACCGGACGTACAGTGCCTCGGCCTGTGTGTCCGGGGTGAGCAGAGGCGGTTCGTAGGAGGCGTCGATCTCGTCGACCTGCAGCAGGCCGCCGGGTTTGAGGGCGCGCACCAGCTTGTGCAGGACAGTGTCGCGGAAGGGCACGTGCTGCAGGACCAGGCGGGCCACCACCAGGTCGTAGGCTCCCTCCGGGAGCGGGTCGCGGGTCACGTCGAGGGCAGCGACCTCAAGGCACGGGCCGGGTGTCAGGTCGCGGGCGTCGAGGTCGGTGGCGAGCACGGAGCCGCCCGGTGCGACCCGGTCTGCCAGCCAGCGCGAGATGCTGCCGCCGCCGGCACCGACCTCCAGACAGCGCCAGCCCGGACCGACGCCGACGGCGGCAAGTCGGGGCAGGGTCACCGGGTCGTACGCGGCGGCCAGGCAGCGGTGCTGGTCGCGGCTGTTCGCGGTGCCGTTGGCGAAGACCGCGCGCGCGGCTTCCCGGGCGTGGGACGGCTCCCAGGGGGGAGACGATTGCGGCACGGTTTCGGGAGACGGCTGGGACACGGCAGGACTCCTCTCGTCAGCGTGGTGGCCTGTCAGGCCCGGCTCGTACGTGGCGGCCTGTCAGGTCCAGCGGCCGGTCCCGGTGACCGCGGTACCGGTGAGGTACCGGGCCAGGGCGGCGCGGCGAACCTTGCCGGTGCCGGTGCGAGGGACCTCGTCCCAGGTCAGGACCGCGGGCTGACGCATCGCCGGCAGCCCCTGCGCGGCTTGTTTCCAGGCATCCGGATCCAGTCGGCCGTCGGCGGTGACCACGGCCGGCAGCGGATCGCCGTCCGGCGCGCCGACGATCACGCATTCCAGGGCCTGGGGCAGCCGCTGCTCCAGCAGGTCCTCGGTCCGCAGGCAGCTCATTCCGGGCAGGGTGTCGGCCTCGCGGTCCAGGACGCTGACGCTGCCGTCGCGGTGGTGCACCCCCACATCACCCGTGGACCACCAGTCGCCGACGCGCTTGGCCTCCCAGCGTTCCTGTTCACCGACGTAGCCCAGGGCGAGGGCCGGTGTGCGGACCAGGAGCAGACCCGGGCGGCCGCGCGGCACCGGGCGCAGTGTGTCCGGATCCACCACGCGCAGCCGGGTCCGGACCGGCACCGGACGGCCCAGCCGGCGTGTCGCGGACGCGGCGTCCGGTGCGAGCGCGGAGCCCCGCGTGTGGAAGCGGAACGTCAGCGGCCCGGTCTCGGTCTGGCCCCAGCCCTGCATCCACAGCGGGTGGGCGTGGCGGCTGGCGGTCAGGTACGTGCGCAGGGCGGGCGGGTGCATCGCGTCGTAGGTGCTGATGTACAGGCGGACGCGCCGGAACGGGTTGTCCAGCCGTGCGGTGAGCGGCCGCAGCCGGACGTAGGTGGCGGGCAGCGCCTCCACCACGGTGGGCGGGTACGCCCTCAGTAACGGGTCGGCGGTGTCCGGGTCGTCGCCGGTGAGGACCACGATCCTGGCGGGCGCGAGCGCCATCACCACCGCCGTCCAGCAGAAGGTGCGCCCGTGTGCGAACGCGCTGGCGTTGCACAGGACGTCGTCCCGGCGCAGCCCGATGCCCGGGTGGCGCACCGCCTCCAGGCGGGCCAGCTTGTGCACGAGTGTCCGCGTGGAGTGGACCACGAGTTTGGGCACGCCGGTCGTGCCCGAGGTGTGGTGGATGACCAAGGGCTCGTCCTCATGGCGCCGTACCGGCGCACCGGGGCCGGAGGCGTCCAGTGCGGCGAGGTGGGTCGCGCCGGGCACAGCGGTGTCGACGGTGATGCAGACGGGGGCCGCTGCGGCTGCGTCCCGGCAGCGCGCCAGCACCGCGGAGGTGGTGACCAGCGCGGCCGGCCGCAGCCGCCGCAGCAGGGTGAGGAGGTCCGGGGTGTCCAGTCGGGCGGACAGCTGGGCGGGCACGGCACCGACGCGGACGGCGGCGCAGGCGAGCAGGTCGTAGTCCCAGTGGTTGTCCTTCACGATGGCCACGCGGTCCCCGGGCCGTACCCCGGCGTCGGTGAGCCGGGCGGCCGTGGCGCGGACCAGGGCGGCGAGCTCCGCGACGGTCCACCGGGTGCCCGCCCGCGGGGCGATGTCGAAGGGCCGGTCCAGGTGGAACACGGTCCGGGCGCCGCCCGCCGCCGCGTCGTCGAACAGGGTGCCCATGTCATGCGGTCGCACGGATCTCCTCGGCTCGGTCGGGGCCGGACGACGGGCGCCGCCTCAGCCTGCTCAGGACACGGGACGCGGCCAGCGCACCCGCCCGGACGGCACCCTCGGACGCGGGCCGCAGCATCACCCAGTCGCCGGCGTACTCCACCGCGCGCACCGGGCGGGCCAGGAAGCCGGGGCGTTCCCGCAGCGCCCGCGGGGTGGCTTCCGGAAGGCCGTGGCGAAAGGCGTGCACGAGGTGGTGGCGGCGGGCACCGGCGAGGCCCGGTACGTAGCGTTCCGCCGCGTGGGCGAGCACGTCGGCGGCCTCGTCGGGGGAGGCGTCCAGCAGCTCGCGGACCCGGCGCGGACCGGCCACGAGGGTGATCAGCCCGCGGCCCGCGGGAGCTCGGCCGGGGTCCTTGGCGTGGTCGACGACCACACCGGAGAGCACGTCCTCCTCGACGGCCGGGGTGAGCAGCACGTGCACCGGACGCCGGGCGGGCGGGGCGAGCGGGCGGTCCAGCAGGTAGCTGACCTTCATCATCGGGGTGAAGGTGCAGGCCGTGACGAACGGTCGCTCGTCGGCGGGGGCGTCCGGGCGCAGCGCCACCGCCACGGGCGCCGGTACGGCCAGTACAGCGGCCCGCGCCCTGACCTCACCGTCGTCGAACCGCAGGACGGCGTGCTCGCCCGCGTCGATGACCTCCCGCACGGCGCGGCCGGTCTCGACGTCGGTACCGGCGCCCAGCCGGCGGGCCAGGAAGTCCATGCCGTCCCGGTAGGTACGCCAGGCGGCGGGGGAGCCGGCCTCCAGCAGCAGGCTCACCAGGGGGGCGGCGGCGGAGCGGCCGGTGTCCCAGCCGAAGAAGCACCCCGCGACCGGCTGGAGGAGGTAGTCGTGCAGGTCGGGGTGGTAGCGGGCGGCCGTCTGTCGCACGGTGGCCGCACCGAGCGGACTGTGCTCGGGTCGGTCGCCGTCGAACCGGGCACGGCGGCGTCCGGTCCACGCCGAGAAGACGGCCAGGTCGAGCCGGGCGCGGGCGGACAGGCCGGCGCCGGTGAACACCGCCGTGCTCTCGCCGACGCCGAGGTGGGCGCGCCCACCACGCCAGACGGCCACCGCACCGCCGACCCGGGGGACGTCCGCCGGGCCTGCGCCCAGTCGGCGCAGCAGCTCCCAGGTGGCCCGGTAGCCGCGCGACGCGACCTGCTCGGCTCCGGTGTCCACCGTCCAGCCCTCGTGGCGCAGGCTGCGCATCCGGCCGCCCACCTGTGGCAGTTGCTCGTAGACCCGCACCGACAGCCCGGCGCGCCGCAGTTCGTGGGCGGCGGTCAGACCGGCGATGCCGGCCCCGACGACCGCGACGTCGACCTCGGGCGTCATCGGGCGGCCCCCGCTGCGACCAGGACGTTGGCCACGGTCATCAGCACCACACTCAGCCGGTGCACCGCGAAGCCCGTCCGGCGGGCCGTCATGATATCTGCCCGGACGAACCCGGTCAGGTACTGGCGGGCCCGCAGCGCGGTCGCCGGCAGCATCAGCAGCACGAACCACCACGGGGCCGCCCCGGTGACCGAGGCGACCGCGCCGATGAGGAACTCGGTGACCGACAGGGCCGCGATGAAGACGGCGTTGCCGCGTTCGGACACCAGAGCCGCCACCGTCGGACGGCCCACCGCCCGGTCGCCGGCGACGTCGTTGGTGTTGGAGTAGACCCCGAACATCAGCGGCCCGAACCCGAACAGCACCGCCTGCACCATCAGGAAGCCTGACCAGCCCCCTGCCACCAGGCCGTAGGGCGCGATCACGAGCACCGCGCCGAGCGCGACGAGGAAGACCTCCTGGAAGCCGTGGTAACTGAGCTTCAGGCCGTACGAGTACTGCAGCGACACGGTGAACAGCGCGCCCGCCGCCACCAGCGCCCACAGCGGGCGGTGCGGTGCCAGCGCGGCGGCGCCCGCCCACAGCACCGCGCCCGCCGCCGCACAGCTCCAGGCGAAGCGGAGCGCCTGGGGCACGGTCAGCGTCCCGGCGACGAGGGGTTTGCGTGCCTTGCTGCGCAGAGGGTTGTCGGGACCGTAGTTGGCGAGGTCACTGCCGTCCTGGAAGCCGGTGACGTCGTCCAGGGCGACCATCGCCATCAGGACCGCGATCTCCCCGGCCAGGAACAGCACCAGCACCAGCGCCTGCCGGGCCGTGAAGTCGCCGACCGGGAACAGGGCGGCGGAGAGGGCGAGAAAGATACCGAGGTAGTAGTCGTACACGTCCAGCTTGCCGAGCCGCGCGTAGACGCGCAGCCTGCCGGCGCCGTGGGCGGCGGGCGCGGGACGGCCGGCCGCGATGCTGTCGGTCATGGGTGACCTCTTGGGTTTCTCTGCGTCGGACGGGGGTGCCGCGCGCCGTCCGGGTGAGGGGACGGCCCCGGCGGCTGTCGTACGTGCTGTCGTACGTCAGAGGTGCTTTGTGACGAACGCGCGCACCAGGTCGGCGACGTGTTCGACCTGCGTGTCGCTCAGCAAGTGGTGTACGGGGAGCGCCAGATGACGGCGGGCGGCCTGTTCTGCTCGCGGCCAGCGGGCGCCGGGTGGCGCGTACGGGGCGAAGGCGCGGTGCGCGGGCAGGGGACGCGGGTAGTAGACGTGCGAGGCCACCCCCGACTCGGCCAGGTGCGCGCCGAGGGAGTCCCGGTCGGAGGCGAGCACCGTGTAGACGTAGAAGCACCGGCCGTCCCGGTCGGGCGGGGGCGGTACCACACCGCGGCCGGCCAGCGGCGCGAAGCGCTCGGTGTAGTAGGCGGCGATCTCCGCCCGCCGCGCCAGCCGCTCCGGGAAGCCGCGGTAGCGGTGCGTCTGGAACGCGGCCTGGATCTCGTCGAAGCGGCTGTTGAGCCCGATGGCGTGGTGCACGAAGCGCCGCCCGGCCATCTGGCCGTGGTTGCGCAGCATCCGCACCTTCTCTCCCAGCTCCGGGTCCCGGGTGACCACCACGCCGCCTTCGCCGGGCATGCCGCAGGTCTTGACCTGGACGAAGGAGTAGACGCCCGCCTCGCCCCACAGTCCGGCCGGAACACCGCGCAGGACGCCGCCCTGGGCGACCGCCGAGTCCTCCACCAGACGCAGTCCGTGCCGACGGGCCAGCTCGACGAACCTCGGCATGTCGGCCATCACGGAGAACATGTGGGCCGGCATCACCGCCTTGGTCCGCGCGGTGACGAGTCGCTCGGCATGGTCCGGGTCCATGGTCATGGTGTCCGGCCGGATGTCGGCGAAGACCGGGCTGGCTCCGGTGTCGGCCACCGACGCGGCCAGCGGCGCGCACCCGAACGCGGGCACGATCACCTCGTCACCGGGACCGACGTCCAGAGCCCGCAGCACCAGTGAGAGTGCCGAGGTGCCGCTGGAACACGCGACCACGTCGGCCGCCCCCAGGTCCTCGCACAGCAGATCCTCGAAGGCCGCGGTGCGTCGGCCCAGGATGAACCGCTGCTCCGGATCAAGGCCGACCTCCCGGACCAGGCCGATGAGCGCGGCGCGGTCGGCTTCGAAGAGGGCGGGTGGGAAGAACGGGACGGCGGGAGGGAGCGATACGGTCATACGGTCGTCCTCCCTCCGGCGAGGAAGGAGCGGACGGTGTCGCACACGCGGTCCAGGTCGCCGGGGCTGAGATCGGGGTGGAACGGCAGGGCCACGGCATGCCGGGCCGCCGCCTCGGCGTGGGGGAACTCGCCCGTCCGGTGGCTCAGGTGGGCGAAGGCGGGCTGGTGGGGCAGCGGCACCGGGTAGTAGACCTCGGTGCCGATGCCGTGCCGGTCGAGATGGGCGACGAGGGCGTCCCGGTCCTCGGCCTCGATGAGGTAGACGTAGTACACGTCACGGGCGCCCGGACCCTCGGTGGTGACGCGCGGCAGGCGGATGATGCCCGGCATGTCCCGCAGACGGGCGGTGTAGGCGTCGGCCAGCTCGGCCCGGTACGCGATCTGCTCCTCCAGGAGAGGCAGTTTGGCGAGCAGGACGGCCGCCTGGATGTCGTCCATCTTGCTGTTCACGCCCGGCCACGCGCTGTCGGTCGAGATCGCCGGGAAGTCGTTCAGCGTACGGCCGGTCCTGCCGTGGTGGCGGAGAGCCGCGACGGTGTCCGCCACCTCCGCGTCGTCGGTGAGCACGGCTCCCGCGTCCCCGAGCGCCCCGAGCGTCTTGGAGGGGAAGAAGGACAGTACCCCTCCGGCGCCGTGCAGGCCCGCGTGCACACCGCGTCGGCGCATGCCGATCGCCTCGGCGCTGTCCTCGACCACCGTCAGACCATGCCGCCGTGCGACCGCGGTGACGGCCTCCAGGTCGGCCATCGTGTGGAACAGGTGCACCGGCATCACGAACCGGCTGCGGGGAGTGACGGCTGCCTCCAGGGCCGCCGGGTCCATCGCGTACGTCTCCGGGTCGATGTCGACGAACTGGGGTCGGCCGCCTGCCAGAACGACGGCCGACGCGGTGGCGAAAAACGAGTACGCGGGCACCAGGACGCCGTCGCCGGGACGCAGCCCACAGGCGCGCAGCAGCAGCACGAGCGCATCGGTGCCGCTGTTGACGCCGATCACGTACCGCGCGCCGGTGTATTCCGCGAGCGCCGTTTCAAGCTGTGCGACCTGTTTTCCGTGAGAGAACTTTCCGCTGTGAAAAACCTCCTCCAATGACTTTTCGATGGAAGGCCACAGCAGTTCGAATGTTTTGGCCTGGAAAAAGAAGGGGACAGCATGTGCTGCTCCTTCTGTGGCCGGTAATTCGCTCAATTCTTCACCGCCCCGTTGAGTCGTGCAGAATGTCGACGCTAATAGGACTCGTGGGCTGCGGAGAATGGGGAAGGGGCAACTTCACACTTTGTGAGTAAATGCCTTCCGGATGTCTTGACCCATTCCTCTCGGGACGGCAATAGTCCTGCGTCACAACGGAGTTTGGCGCACGGACTAGGAGGCCCTGTGCTGCAGCCGCTCGTGGTCGGGCTCGGCCGGTCCGGATCCGGACTGCACTTGAGGACGCTGGCCCGGCTGGCCGGGCGGACCGGAAGCACGGGTGATCCACTCGTCGCCCTGCCCGCGGTCGGCTGCGACCCGCGCGCCGGCGATCTGCGGCTGACGGCCACCCCTGGTCAGGTGACCGTCGTCACCACGCTGGATCAGGCCCTGGAGCACGTGGACCCTGCCACCGCGGTGGTGCACGTGTGCACGCCGCCCCGGTTGCGGCACGCCCTGATCGCGGAACTCGCCGGGCACGGTTTCCGCCGGATGATCGTGGAGAAACCCCTGGCTGCATCCCGCGACGAGCTCGACGCCCTGATCGGGCTCCGCGACGAGACGGGCCTCGCCCTCGTGGCCGTGGCCCACTGGACCGGCTCCCGGCTCGCGGCCCGACTGCGCCGGCTCGTCCGTGGCGACTATCTCGGCCGGCTGCGCCACATCACCGTGGACCAGCACAAGCCGCGCTTCCTGCGGTCCCTGACCACCGACGGGCACCAGAGCGCCCTCGACGTGGAGATCCCCCATTCCCTGGCTCTGGCCCTCGACCTGGCCGGCCCCGCCGAACTGCGCGCCGCGCACTGCTGGGATCTGCGCTGCGAAGACCGGGAGCTGCCCGGTATGGGCGGGGCCCACCTGGAACTGGAGCACAGCACCGGGGTGTCCACGCGGTTGCGCTCCGACCTGGGCGCAGCCGTGCGACAACGCAGCGTCGTCTGCGAATTCGACGGCGGGACGGCCACGGGTCACTTCCCCCTCAGCGAGGACGACGACCACGCCCAGCTCGTCATCACCCCTGCCGGCGGCTACGCGCCCGCGGCGCCCACCGGAGGCCCGGCCAGGGGCGGCGTTCCCGGGCCTGGACGCCAGGTCTTCCGGGACGACGCCCTGACCGACTTCCTGGAAGGCGCCTATCGCGGCTTCCTCTCCGAAGCGCCGGACGCCACCGGGTTCTCGCTCGCCTGTCAGACCGCCCGTCTGCTGTGCGCGGCCCGGGAACACTGCGCCGCCGCGCCATTTTCCCGCACCGGGAGCCGCTGACATGCCCCGACATGGCACGGCAGGGCACCGCGCCGCGGGATTCGGGCCCCTGGCCGGGATCGGCGACGAGGCGGCGCCCGGTACCGACGGCCAGCTGGCCGCCCTGCGGCACCTGGGCTGGAACGCCATCGAACTGCGCATGGTCGACGGCACCGCACTCGCCGATCTCTCCCCGGTCGCCTTCGCCACCCTGGCCCGGCGGCTGGAGGACGCAGGCGTCACGGTGATCGCCGTGGCCTCCAGGATCGGCAACTGGTCCCGTCCGATCACCGGTGACCTCGGCGTGGACCTCGCCGAACTGGACGTCCTGGCCGAGCGGTGCGACGCCCTGGGCTGCCGTCTCGTACGGATCATGTCGTACCCCAACGACGGCCTGACGGAGACCGAGTGGGCCGACCGCGTCCTCGCCCGCACCGCCGTCCTGGCGGACCGCGCCGAGCGGGCGGGCCTGCTGCTGGTGCACGAGAACTGCGCGGGCTGGGCCGGGGACCGGGCCGACCGCGCGCTCCGCCTGCTGCGTGCCGTCGGCAGCCCGGCCCTGCGCCTGCTGTTCGACACCGGCAACGGCGTTCCCTACGGCTACCGCGCGCCGGACATGCTTCAGGACCTTGCCCCCTACGTGGCCCACGTCCACATCAAGGACGCCGTCCGCACCCCGGACGGCACCACCGCATACACCCTGCCCGGTGAGGGCGGCGCCGAGGTGGCCGCATGCCTGCGGATCCTGGCCGCCCACGGCTACACCGGGTCCCTCTCCCTCGAACCGCACCTCGCCGTGCGCCCCCACGACGGCCTGGTCCGGGCCGGTGAAGACGCCGGTGACCTGTTCGTACGGGCCGGGCAGGCGCTCACCCGGCTGCTGCGGGCCGTGGAGGCGGCACCCGCCCACCCGGACGGTACGGCGTGACCGTACTGTTCACCGACCAGTACCGGAAGCTGCTGCTGGACCTCCTGCGCCTGCCCAGCGTCAACCCTCTGGAGACCGGGCCGGACGACCCGCCGTCCCGACTGCCCGACCTCCTTGACCGGTACGCGGCAGCCGCCACCGAAGCGGGGCTGCCCACCGTACGGCTCGCGGCCGCGCCCGCCGCATGTCTGGACCGGCCCGGGGTTCCGTCCACCGTCCGGGCCGCCGCGCGCGATCCGCGCTTTCTCGCGGACCAGCCCAGCCTGCTGCTGCGGCTGGGACCCGAGCGTCCCCGCGTGGACACGGTGATGTTCAACGTCCATCTGGACACCGTCGCCGGACACGTCCCGCCCGCCTTCGACGGGCGCAGGTTCACCGGCCGGGGCGCGGTCGACGCCAAGGGGCCCGCCGTCGCCCTGCTCGCGGGGCTGCGGGCCGCCGCGTCCCACCCCGCCGTCGGACGGGACGTCACCGTCCTGGTCCAGGCCGTCGCCGGGGAGGAGGGCGGCGCACTGGGCACCTACGGCACCCGCCCCCTGCTGGAAGCCGGCCACCACGGACGCCTCAACGTGTTCTGCGAGCCGACCGGACTGCGCGCGCTGCCCCGGGCGACCGCCTCCATGACCGCCCGGATCACCGTCACCGGCGAGGACGCCGTGGACGACCATCCGGACGCCGGACACAACGCCACCGTGCTGCTCGGCTTCCTCGCCCAGCACCTCGCCGCCCGCCTGGACGGGGCCGTACCCGGCGCACGGGTGTGCCTCGCCGGGTTGCACACCGGCCGCACGCACAACCGCGTCCACGGCACCGGCACCCTGCTGGTGAACTTGTCCTACCGCACCACCGCGGACGGCCGTCACCTGAGGGCCGCGGTGACCCGACACGTCACCGACGGTCTGCTCCGCTTCACCGAACTCTTCGCCTCCACCCGGGAGTTCACCCGCACGGCACGGGACGCGGCAGACATCACACGGCTCGGCTGGGACAAGCACGGACTGCCCGCGCTGGACAACCGCGACCCCTGGGCCGAGGCGCTCCTGGCCCACGCGGGAGCCCGGACGGCGGACGGCGACCCCGGTTTCACCTGCGACGCCATCTGGGCCGCCGGCCTGGACGACGCCTTCACCACCGTGCTCGGCCCCGGTGACCTGGCCTCCAACCACGCCCACGCTCCGGGGGAGTTCGTCGACCTCGCCGACCTGGAGGACTTCGCGAACGTCGTCCACCGCCTCGTCACCCTCTTCGCCGAAGACCACCGATCCGCCCCTCCCGTAAGGAACCCCGTATGACGGTGTCCACCGCCTCCCCGGCACCCTCCGACCACGCATCCGTCCTTGTCGGCCACGCCGAGTTGCATGCCGCGCTGACTGGCCTGTTCACCGGGCACGGAATTCCGGCGCCCCGGGCCCGGCTCGCCGCCGACGCCCTGTGCCACGGCGACCTCACCGGCCTCGACTCGCACGGAGTGTTCAACCTCACCCGGCTCTACCTGCCGCTGCTGGAGTCGGGGCGCTGCGACCCCCGTGCCGAACCGCGGACCGTCACCGACCTGGGCGCCTGTGCGGTCGTCGACGCCCGCCGCGCCCTGGGCCTGTGGGCCGCGGCCGAAGCCATGGACGACGCCGTCGCCCGGGCCCGTCGGCACGGCGTCGGCCTGCTGTCCGTGCGCGGCGCCACCCACTTCGGGTGCGCCGGCTTCCACGCCGTCCGCGCCGCGCACGCCGGGATGATCGGCGTCGTCGCGAGCAACTGCGGCAGCCAGCGCATCGCCCGCCCGCCGGGAGGCGCGGTGGCCATGCTCGGCACCAACCCGCTGAGCGTCGCCGCACCCGCTCTCGACGGCCACCCCTTCCTGCTGGACATGAGCACCACCGTCGCGCCGACCGGACGGGTACGCGTCGCCGCCCGCCGCGGCACGCCGGTGCCCGCCGGCTGGCTGGAGGACGCGGCGGGCAACCAGGTGACCGACCCGTCCGCCTTCGACCGCGGCGAGGCGTTCCTGCGCTGGCTGGGCGGTACGGCCGAGACCGGCGTCCACAAGGGCTACGGACTCGGTATCGCGGTGGAACTGCTGGCCGCGGTGGTCTCCGGGGCGGCCGTGGGGCCCTCGCCCGCCGCCCTGGAAGGGGACGGCCGGCCGCACGGACGGGACGACGGCATCGGCTTCTTCCTCCTCGCGATCGCCCCGGACGTGCTGCGTCCGGGCACGGACGTCGCCGGCACGACCCGGTCCCTGTTCGGCGCGCTCACCGACTGCCCGCCGGTGCCCGGCGGCGAACCGGTGCGTTACCCGGGGTGGCGGGAGGCCGAACTCGCCGCCGAGCGCCGCCGCGACGGCATCCCGCTGCCGGAGCACCTGTACCGGGAACTGGCCGACCTGGGCCTCTTCGGCGGTCCCGGCTCCGGGGACCCGCGATGACCCGGTCCCTGCGGCTGGGCGTCGTCGGCCTCGGCGCCATCTCCCCTTACTACCTGGCCGCCGCCGAACGACTGCCCGGCTGGGAGCTGTCGGCCGTGTGCGACACGCGCGACCAGGCCCTGGAGCAGTACCGGGGCCGGGCGGCCCGCTTCCGCGACCACCGGACACTGCTGACCCAGGCACGGCCGGACGCCCTGGTCGTGGCCGTCCCGAACCACGTGCACCTCCCGGTCTGCCGAGAGGCACTGACCGCCGGTGTTCCCGTGTGCGTCGAGAAACCCCTCGCCCTCACCGCCGCCGAGGGGCGCCTGCTGGTGGATCACGCGCGACGCTGCGGTGTCCCTCTGATGACGGGGTTCCACCGCCGCTACAACGCGGCTGTCCGCGCGCTGGCGCACCGGGCGGCCGACCGGAAGATCGTCGCGGTCCGCGTGCGGTACTTGGAGCGCATCGAGGAACATCTGGGAGGCGAGGACTGGTACCTCGACCCCGCCCGCTGCGGCGGCGGCTGTGTGGCCGACAACGGCCCGAACGCCCTCGATCTGGTGCGGCTGCTGCTGGGCGATGTCACGGTCACCGGCTGCGAGATCCACCGCGACGGCTCGGGCGTCGACCGGCAGGCCGTGATCCGCCTCAACAGCCCAACCGGAGCCACCGCGTCGGTGGAACTGGACTGGTCGTATCCGGGAGAACTCAAGGACATCGAGGCCGAACTGGCCGACGGGGAGGTCCTGCACGCCGACATGCTGGCCGACCACCCCGGCTTCAAGGCGTCGCTGTGGCACGAGTACGAGGCGATCCTCACGGAGTTCGCCGCCCTCGCCGGCCGGCGCGCCCCGGCCGTCCCGGGAGCGCACGGCGGCCTGCCCGCACTGGAGTTGGTCGAGGCTGCCTACCGCCGCGCCCGGCCCGCGTCGGATGCGGCGACAGCGGAGGTCGACCGGTGAACCCGGCGGAGGACGGCCCGAAACGTGTGGTGCGCGCAAGCCTGGTCAAGGTGCTGACGCACCACCGCACGGAGCGCGGAATGCGGGTTGAGGAACACGCGGCGCGCTGCGTACGCCGCGGCGAGGTGCACGAACTCGTCAGCACCGACCAATGGGACCCGCGCCCCGGCGCCCGGATCGACCGGGTGGGCTTCCTCGGCTTCGCGGAACTGGTGTGTGGCGGCGTGATCGACCGCGGTGACCTGGTGAGCATCGGGGACGTGCCGGTCGGCACGGTCCTCGGCTTCGACGCCTGCCACCTTCCGAACCACTACAACATCCTGATCCACACCCTCCGTCCGGTCAGTGGCCGGGACCTGCGGCTGCGGCCCGAGGCCCGTGTCACCTTCGTCCAGGGCCCGGATGAAGGGGCCCTGGGTCCGAAGGACTGACGCCTTCGCCGCAGACCCCTCATGGGGTGACCCCCCCTGAGCGGATACCCAGGGGGGGCACCGGGGCCGGTTCGGCAGGTCAGCCGAGAAGCTCGACGTCCAGCTGGCCGAAGTGGAAGTCGCGGAGCGCCCGCAGCAGTTCCTCCTCGGACAGACGGCCGTCGCCGTTCGCGTCGATCTGCCCGAACGTGTCACCGGCCAGGGAGGCCGGCACGCCGACGGCGGTCAGCCAGGACTGGAACTCGCGCTCGTCGATCTCGCCGTCGTGGTTGTCGTCGCACAGGCGGATCAGCGCCTTTACGATGGGGGAGAGGGCGCGGTTGAAGCTCGCCTCGCCCTCCTTGAACAGCATGTCCCCCGTGGCGTTGAGGAACTGCTCCCGGCTGATGCCGCTCCCGGCGGGGACTCCGGCCTTCTGGGCCAGGTTCTCGTAGAGTCCCTGGAACGCGGTCAGGAGTCCCTGCACCTCCGCAGAGTCGGCCTTCCGCCCCAGGTTCTGGGCGATCCGGGCTGCCTCGCCCTGGAAGTCGCCGGGTTCCAGCACACCGTTGCCGTCGGTGTCCCACTTCTCGAAACGCTTCACCAGACGGTCGTTGGCGACAGCAGTACTCATGTGTTCTCCTTCTCGGTTCGTCTCGTAGAGATGACGGACTGCGGCCCCTGGTCCGGGCCGCAACCGCGCAGGGCGCTGCCACTGCGCGGGTCTGTGGGCCGGCGGGACACCGGCAGGAAGGCGCAGACCGGAGTCGGCGTGACGGAGGCGTTGGCTGACGCGGCGAAGGGGGCGCGGCCAGTGCCGGAGACGGGACGGGGGCTGTCAGAGAAGCGTCACCCTGCTGCCCACGGCCTTGCCGCGGGTGTCCAGCACGGCGCAACGGGCCCTGCCCAGAGTCTCTCTCGCGTAGCAGGCGTGGTCCTGCAGCAGGATCGCCACATCCGCCTCAGCCAGGGCTTCCCGCAGATCCGTGGCGCGCGGCAGGGGCCGATCGTCCACGCTGAAGCCGACTGCGTACGGGTCGTGGTAAAAGACGTCGACCCCGGTGTCAAGCAGCCCCGCGGCCACGGGGCGCGCCGGTGACTCACGTATGTCGGTGACGTCGGCCTTGTAGGTGACGCCCAGGAGGAGGGCACGTGCGCCCTCGGGCCGGCCGCGGGTCTCGGTGAGCAGCGACAGGGCCCGGTCCACGACATGCCTCGGCATGTCGGTGAGGACCTCGTGTGCGGCTGCCAGCATGCGGAAGGGGAACCCCTGGGACTCGGCCCGCGCAGCCAGATAGCGGGGGTCGACGGGGATGCAGTGCCCGCCGACGCCGGGACCGGGACTGAAAGGGGTGAAGCCGAACGGCTTCGACGCCGCGCAGTGCAGAACGTCCCAGACGTCGATGCCGGCCTGGTGGCAGAACAGCGCCACCTCGTCGACCAGGGCGATATTGACGTAGCGGTAGGTGTTCTCGAGGAGTTTGGCCATCTCCGCCTCCCGCGTGCCTCGGGCGAGGACGAGGCGGTCCACGAACCGCCCGTAGAACGCGGTGGCGTACTTCGCGCACAGAGCGGTGCAACCGCTCACGACCTTCGGGGTGTTGCGGACGTCCCAGATCTCGTTGCCGGGGTCGATGCGCTGCGGAGAGTACGCGAGATGGAAGTCCTCACCCGCCCGCAGTCCACTGCCGCGCTCCAGCAGCGGTCTCACGACATCCTCTGTGGTGCCCGGGTAGCTGGTGGACTCGAGGATGACGAGCATGCCGGTGCGCAGCCGGGCAGCGACGACCTTGGAGGCGTCCTCCACCGCGGACAAGTCGGGTAAGCCCTCCGGTGTGAGCCCGGTCGGAACACAGATCACCACGGTCTGTGCGCTGTCGAGGACCGCGGGGTCGGCCGTGGCGCGGAAGCCTGCGTCCAGCATGGCCGTGACCTCGGCGTCGCAGACACCACCGACGTGCGAGCGGCCCTCGGCGAGACCGGACAACACGGTGCCGGACACGTCGTACCCGGCGGTGGCCAGGCCGGCCGAGACCGCGGCTCGGGCGAGCGGTAACCCGACATGGCCAAGCCCCATGACGACAAGGTCGACGGTCATGTGAAGGAGTACTCCTGGGTGTGGGGGGGCAGAGCGCGGGAAGCGGTGGTTCAGGCCGAGAAGCTGCCGCTGCCGGGCGCCACGTGCGCCCCGAAGCCCGGCTGCACGGTGAGGCCGGGCGTCAGACAGAAGGGGTCGCCGTACACCGTGACCGGCCGGTCGGTGCGATTCGTCAGCACGTGCGCGTCCGCCGGAAGCTTGTGACAGCCGTGAGGTTCCGGATAAACGGTCAGCGGCGCCAGCTCCGTCCGGAACACCACGACCTCGCCGGGTTCCGCCGCCGCGGCTGTACCGGGGGCTGCGGTCCCCGCGAGGAGCGCACAGGTCACAGCGAGCAGAAAGGTCCCGGTACCACGCATAAGCGTCCTCTTCTGGAATTCTTCGGTCATTTTCATTTTCCTCGGTCATTCTTCTCAGGGCGAAGGACGGTTGAGTGCCGAGATCCCCGCGCGACCATCGTCACCGTCCGTCGATGAGTAGGCGGCGGAGACGATGTACTTCTTAGAGACCGGTTCGCCCTATGTGTCGTGGTCCCACTGCCCGGAGGGCATGTGCAGTTCCCGGACGCAGGCGTGCACGAGGCGCACCTCGGTCGCGGTAGCCGCCAAGGTGCAGTCGGTCAAGAGCGTGCTTACTGCCTATGCCCATGAAGAGCCGGGAGGACTGCGACAAGCGCCGCCCGGGGCCTCCCCTGCCGCCCAGGCTCCCGGTGGAACCCAACGTGAAGACCTCGGCCGGGTAGCGGCAGCAGCTCATCAGACCGACTGTGGCCTGCATCATCGAGACGGTGCCGTGGTGGTGTGAGATGCGCGGGTCCGCCCTGCAAACGTCCTCGGCCGCCCAGTCCGGCGCTGCCGCAGCTTCGCGCAGGAACTCCTCAAGCCGGGGCGGCAGTTGGGGGTGCAGCGTGGCGAGCGTACCGATGGAGCGGAAGATGCCGTTGACGTGAGGGATCCGGCCGGAGTCGAGCAGTTCGGTCACAGGGGCGCCCGCCGACGGATCACCGGCCCTGTTGGCCTCAGGCAGATCTTCGAAGGTCATGGGGACGGCTGCTTTCCTTTCTGGCGGCCACGAGACGGGAGCGGATCAGTCAAGTCGTGCGGCGTTCCTCGGGAGGAGGCGGCTGCCGCGCTTCGGCGCCTGGAGTCTGTCCGCTTGCCGGAGAAGGATGCGCCGACGGCAGGTGGTGTACACATGTGGGTGAATCCCCCCCAGCGCCTGCGGATCGGCGGCGCCGAGTGCAGCTGTGCATACGACATGGAGTTGCTGAACGCGTCGGCGATGAACTTCGGCTCGCTGTCGGCCAACGCTGCCCTCGCGCTCGACGGAGGTGCGGCGGCCGGGGGTTTCGCCCAGGACCCGGGTGAGGGTGGGCTGTCCTGGTATCACTCCGTCCGGAGGTGACCTCGTTTGGGAGAGCGGCACCGGGTACTTCGGCTGCCGCACCGAAGAAGGCGATTTCGACGCCGCCGAGTTCGCCGACGAGTATCTGACCCGGCCGAGCGGCACACACAAGCGTCCGAGGACCCGGTGGACGCCGGCACCATTCCTCCCCCACCCACCTATCGTCAGGCC